>NZ_JBITDJ010000005.1:0-255335 GCF_044454085.1 Streptomyces sp. NPDC051569 | reverse complement strand
CCCCCGCCCCGCCCGCCCCCCCCCCGGCCCCCCCCCCGCCCCCCCCCCCCCCCCCCCCCGCCCGGCCCCCCCCCGCGGCGAGGCCCGGTCGTGGGACACCGTGGCCCGGACGACGTCTGGTTGAGGACGGTGACCGCACTCGTACCCGCTCGTACCGCGCCCGCGCCGGACAGCGGGGGCCACCTCACCCGTACAGCTCAGCACGACCGTCAGGACGGCTCAGGAGAAGGCACCGGCAGCCTCATTCGGCCCGGCCGCATTGCAGGCGTACACCCCGCGTGGTGCCTTGGTCGTAGCTTAAGCCGCATAACGGGGCTATCGCCGCATGGCTGACGCCGCTGAGGCGAAGTCCAGCCGGTTCCGTGTGGGGCTTCGAGCGTCCACCGCTCTCTGCCGCTCCGTCCCCGCCGCGGGGCGGCGACGGCTCTCACCGGAAACGGATGGCACATGCAGTCCTCCCGTCTGCCACGTCGAAAGATCCCGGCCCGCCCGGCCGAGCGCGCCCTCGCCACCCTCGGCACCCTCGCTCTGGTGACCGCCACCGCCCTCACCGGCCTCACGCCCGGTGTCAGCTCCGCCTCCAGCCACCGCGAGGCGCCGCTGACGGCGGGTGACCCCAAGGCCGACAACACCGACGTCTACGCCTTCACCAGCCCGGACAAACCCGACACGGTGACTCTGGTGGCGGACTGGATTCCCTTCCAGGAGCCGAACGGCGGCCCGAACTTCTACCCGTTCGCCAATGACGCCCGCTACAACATCAAGATCGACGGCAACGGCGACGGCAAGCCCGACAGCACCTATACGTGGACGTTCACCGACCACATCCGCGACGCCGCCCATCAGTTCCTCTACAACACCGGCGTCGTGAAGTCCCTGGACGACGAGACCCTGAACTTCCGTCAGACGTACAGCCTGACGGTCACCGACGCCGGTGGCAGCACGAAAACCCTGGTCAAGGACGCCCCCGCGGCACCCTCGAATGTCGGCAAGGCGTCGATGCCCGACTACGCCTCGCTGAGCCGGCAGGCCATCGTGCCGCTGCCGGACGGCGGCGGCCAGACCTACGCGGGTCAGGCGTCCGACCCGTTCTTCCTGGACCTCCGGATCTTCGACCTCCTTTACGGGGGCAACCTCAAGGAGAGCGGCCACAACACGCTCGCCGGCTACAACGTCAACACCATCGCCCTCCAGGTGCCCAAGAAGGCCCTGGCCCTGGGCGGCGACGCCACGCGCAACCCGGTGATCGGTGTGTGGGCGACCACCGACCGCCAGGGTGCGGCCGTCGCGGGCGACGGGAGCAAGGGCGGCGAGGGTTCCCGGGCCACGGCGGACGACGCCAAGGGTGAGCGGGGCGGCCCCGGCAAGGGCGGTGAGGCCGGCTGGCACCAGGTGTCCCGCCTCGGCAACCCGCTCGTCAACGAGGTGGTCATCCCGCTCAAGTACAAGGACGCCTTCAACTCGGTTTCCCCGTACCAGGACCACACCATCACCCCGGTCGTGGACGCGGTCAAGGACCCGATCCTGCCCCCGATCGTGCAGAGCATCTACGGGGTACCGGCGCCCGCCACGCCCCGCAACGACCTGGTGGAGATCTTCCTCACCGGCATCTGCAAGGCATGCGGTCCCATCAAGGCGGACCTGAACTCGCAGCTGCTCAACGCCGACGCCGACAAGAAGGCGTTCGTCCCGTCCGAGGAGCTGCGGCTGAACATGTCCGTGCCGCCCACCTCCAGTCCCAACCGCCTCGGTGTGCTCGCCCAGGACCTGGCGGGCTTCCCCAACGGCCGCCGGCTCGACGACGACGTCGTCGACATCGAACTGCAGGCCCTCGAAGGCGCCGCGCAGACCGGCAAGATCGTGCCCGCGTTCGCGGCCGGCGACGGCGTCGACACGCCGTACCGCCGGCCCCGCTCGTCCTTCCCGTACGTGGCGCTGCCCAACACGGCCGCCGTCAACCAGGCCGACTCCCTCCACCCCGACGGGGGCGTCGGCGCGGGCTTCGGCGGCACCGCCTTCCCCGGAGGCTTCCCCGTCGTCCCCGCGACCGCTGTCGGCGGCGGCGCGCTGCTGGCCTGCGCCGGAATCATGGCCCTGCGCCGGCGGCGTGCCGGTCAGGCGTGACCACCCCTCTCGGCGCAGGTCGCCCGCCCTCCGCACCGGAGGGCGGGCGACCGCGGCGCATCCGCCGATCCCGCCCCCGGCGAATAGCCGCCGTCATAGCCGTCGCCGCCGGCCTGGCCCTCGCGGCCACCGGTGCCTCCGCGCTGGTCGGGGCCCGCGACCGAATACCGGCGTACGTGGACCGGGGGACCCTTCCCCTTCCGCAGCGCGCGGGCCGGGCCCCCGGCACCAGGGCCGCCGCCGCACCACCGGTACGGATCACCATCGCGAGGATCGGCCTCGACCACGGCCTCACCGGCATACGGGTCCAGCAGGACGGCCACCTCGCCGTACCCGACGACCCCGACCGGGTCGGGTGGTGGAGCGACGGCCCACGGCCCGGCGATCCAGGTGCCGCGATCCTCGTCGGCCATGTCGACTCGGCCACCGGCCCCGCCGCCTTCTACGGTCTCGCCTCGCTGCGCCCGGGCGACGCGATCACCGTGCACCGCCGTGACGGCTCCCGCGTGACCTTCACCGTCCGGGCGCTGCGGCAGTACGAGAAGGACGCCTTCCCCGACGACCAGGTCTACGCGACCTCCGGTCCTCCGGTACTGCGGCTGATCACCTGCGGCGGCACCTACGACCGCGAACGGGGCGGGTACCGCGACAACGTCGTCGTGTACGCCACACTCGCCCGCCCGGTCCCACACCACCCGGCCGCCCCACCGTCCACCACCCCTCACCGGAGCGGGAATTGACCGTGTTCCTCCGTCGGCCCCCGACCTGCCGACGTCCCCTGCTGTCAGCCGCCGTCACCGCCACCGCCCTCGGCGTCGGGCTGTTCCTCGCCGGAGGGCTGGGCCTGGCCCCGTGGCCCGGAGCCGGGACCGGTGAGAACGCGGCCCCGGCCGCCCAGGCGCGCGGTCCGGCCACCGTCGCGGATCCGACGGCGGCGCACATCACCGCGCTCCAGGCCCGACTGCGCCGAACGCCGAAGGACGCCGTCGCCCTCGGCACGCTCGGGCTGGAGTACGTCCAGCAGGCGAAGTCCACCGCCGACCCGACGTACTACCCCAAGGCCGAAGAGGTCCTCCAACGCTCGCTGGCGCTCGACACGGCGGACAACTTCACCGCCATGGGCGGCATGGCGGCCCTGGAGGCGGGCCGTCACCGTTTCACCCAGGCCCTGGACTGGGCACGGCGGGCCATCGCCGTCAATCCGTACAACGCCTCCCTGTACGGGACCCTCGCCGACGCCTGCACCCAGCTCGGCCGCTACGCCGACGCGGCGGACGCCGTGCAGCGCATGGTCGACCTCAAACCCGGCACGCCGTCCCTGGCCCGCGCCTCCTACGTCGCCGAACTGCGCGGCGACACCGGGACCGCCCGTACCGCCATGCGCCGGGCTCTCCAGGACGCGGGAGGCCCCGCCGACCAGGCATTCGCCCACTACTACCTCAGCGAACTCGCCTTCACCGGCGGGGATCCGGCCACGGCACTCACCGAGGCCGAGGCCGGCCTGCGCGCCGCCCCGTCCTCCACCGCGCTGCTCCAGGCCAGGGCCGGAGCCGAGGCCGCCCTCGGGAGGACCGGCGCGGCCGTCGCCGATCTCACCCGCGCCGTACAGCGCGTACCCCTGCCCGAATACGTCCTCCAGCTCGGTGAGCTCCACCAGTCCCTCGGCCTGCATCGGGAAGCCGCCGAGCAGTACCAGGTCTTCCGAGCCGAGCAGAAGCTCTTCACCGCCAACGGCGTCGCCCTCGATTCCGACGCCGCGCTCTTCGAGGCCGACCACGGAAACCCCGGCCGAGCGCTGGCGATCGCCCGGCAAGGCATCAAGAGCCGCCCCTTCCTGGACTCCCACGACGCCCTGGCCTGGGCGCTGCACGTCAACGGCCAGGACGGCGAGGCCCTGGCCGAATCCGACCGGGCCCTCGCTCTCGGCACCAGGAACGCCCTCTTCCACTACCACCGAGGGGTCATCGAACGGGCCCTCGGCAACACCTCGGCCGCGCGGCGCGAACTGAACCGGGCTCTGACGATCAACCCCCACTTCAGCCCCCTGCACGCCCCTGAGGCGCGAGCGGCCCTCGCCGCCCTCACCCGGTGAGGTGTACAGCGCGGTCCCGTCGCGTCCGCCGGTGTATCGGTACGCGGATGCCTTTGTCGCGACCAAGACCAGACCAGACCAAGCCGTGGCGCCGCCCGCGCCGAATAGGAGGCACAGAGACCGAACGCGGCCCCGGCCCACCGCCGGCGGCCGCCCGGAAGGGGATGCATCGCAGTGATAGCCCAGCGCACAGTCCGTCTGACGGCACTTCTGGCCCTGCCCGCCGCCCTCACCCTTGGTGTGGCCACACCTTCCCTGGCGCACACCGGACACGGCCGGAGCACCACTAACTGATCGTTTCAGAATGAGTTGGGCTGCAGGGCTTGCGCCTAGCGATCTTGATCTGCAAGGTGTCCGGGTGCGTACTGATCTTGTTCCGGACGACCTGTGGGAGCGCGTGGCTCCGTTCCTGCCGCCCGCTCCTGAGCGGCGCCACCGGCACCCAGGGCGGCTGCGCGTTCCCGACCGCGCGGCTCTCGCCGGGGTGATGTACGTGCTGCGGACGGGTGTTGCCTGGCGTGACGTGCCGGCCGAAATGGTCGGCTGCTCCGGCGTGACGGCCTGGCGCCGCCTTCGGGACTGGACCGAGGCCGGCGTCTGGCCGCGCCTGCACGCAGCCCTGCTGACCGAGCTGCGCCGCGCTGACCTACTGGATCTGGAACACTGCGCTGTTGACGGCTCGCATATCCGGGCCCTCAAAGGGGGGATCACGTCGGCCCCTCGCCGGTGGATCGTGCCCGTCCTGGCTCCAAGCACCATCTGGTAGTCGACCGGCACGGAACCCCTCTCGCCGTCACGCTCACCGGCGGCAACCGCCACGACGTCACCCAACTGCTACCACTGCTCGACGCGGTCCCACCGATCCGAGGGCTGCGAGGACGGCCCCGCCGCAAGCCGCGGCAGCTGTATGCCGACCGGGGCTACGACTTCGACAAGTACCGCCGCCTGCTGTGGAAGCGCGGCATCAAGCCGATGATCGCCCGACGCGGCGTCGCACACGGCTCAGGGCTGGGCAAGGTGCGTTGGGTGGTGGAACGGTCCTTCGCGTGGCTGCACCAGTTCAAGCGGCTCCGGATCCGCTACGAACGGCGCGCCGACCTCCATCTGGGCCTGCTCGAGCTTGCATGCAGCCTCATCTGCCTCCGCCGCCTGCGGACCTCACGATGAAACCAGCGGCCAGTCGAGGATGATCGGATTGGTGAGTGCGGCGATGTGCCCGTTGGGATGGCGGACCTCGATGCGGACGAACGCCGATTCCTCCGCTGTCGTGTCCCACAGCACCACTCCCGCGCCGTCATTGGGCAGAGCTGCCCGGTGGACCTTCCCTCGATCGGTGTGGAAACTGACGACCCCCGCCGGCACTCCTCGTACTGCCGCGTGGACTTCCACCTGCCCACCATGACTCCCGAGCCGCTCTCCCACCCCGGCCGCGCGACCATTGGCACGGGCGATGAACGACACGTCTACTTTCGCCGACTCGGCGATCCAGCTACGACCGGCGCGGATCCCGGCCAGAACCGCCTCTGTGCTCAACTCCTCGGCGAAGACCACGGTGTGAGGGATGCCGATCTGCCCTTCCAGGTGGGTGTCGCTGTTGCCCATCGCCGGGCGCCACGGGCCCGCGCGGAGGTCCGCCGCGAGGCTCCGCCCCCACTCGGCCAGGGCCGCCTCGTTGTCAGCGTTCCAGGGGAGGTCCGAAGTCCAAAGTCCGTTCCACACTTCCACCACGTCGAAGCCCGGGAAGGGGAACATGAAGTCGCCCGACGGATAGGGCGCATGCGGATGCGCGGCCACGCCCAGACCCCCCGCTCGATGGACCTGGTCCAGGCACTTGTCCACCAGTCCGTCCCTGACCTGGTGGTTCCAGTCGACGACCTCGCCGGAGCTGATGCCGAGCGCGAGCCAGTGCCCGGTCTTCGTGGTCACCTCCTCGCCGAGAACGATCAAGAAGTCATCGGCGGCCAGATGCCCCCATACATCGGGGGACGCAGCTGAGTTGTGCTCCGTCGTCGCGATGAAGTCGAGCCCGGCAGCGCGCGCCCGCACCGCCAACTCTTCAGGGGTGAGTTCCCCGTCCGAGTGGATGGAGTGGACGTGGCAGTCCCCGCGATACCAGGCGGCCCCGCGTCCGACCGCACTTGCTGGCGGGAAGCTCAAACTCGACAAGGGTTTCCTCCCGAAGTCCTGTTGAGCCAACGCGCGGGCCGGGCACCCCGTTCCACCTCACCACCGAGTGCTATCTCAGCCGAGAGAGTCAGACCAAGATCTCATTCTGAAACGATCAGTAAAGCCCAGGACGGTCAGGCGTACCAGATCGACCTGGAGCAGCTGAACGACTCAGGCGCGAGCGGTACCGCGATGCTGAGTCTGGACGGCGACAAGCTGACCGTGAAGATCGAGGCATCCGGCCTGGTGCCCGGCCAGCCGCACGCCCAGCACATCCACGGTTCCACCGACGGGCACGACTTCCACTGCCCGGACGCGAGTGCCGACAAGGACGGCGACGGTATCGTCACCACCGCCGAAGGGCTCCCGGCCTACGGCGACATCAACATCTCCCTGACGACCAAGGGCGATACGTCCAAGGACAGCGGGCTCGCCGTCGACCGGATGCCCGTCGCCGACAAGGACGGCAAGGTCTCCTACTCGCGCACGATCACCGTCTCGCAGGCCGTCGTCGACCACATCAAGGATCTGCACGTCGTCCAGCACGGCATCGACCCCAACAAGAACAACGAGTACGACTTCGGCAAGGGCAAGAGCGAACTCGACCCGAAGCTCCCGCAGGAGGCCACCGCACCCGCCGACTGCGGCATGGTCCAGGGCGCGGCCGTCGGCTCCATGCCGGTCGGCGGCGTCGAGACCGGCTCCGGCAGCACCGAAGGCATCGAGTCGCCCGGCCTGCTCGCCGCCGGCGGCGCCGCCGTACTGGGAGCGGGAGCCCTCTTCACCTACCGGCGCCGGACCCGGACGGCGGACGCGCGCCGGAACGGCTGAGCGGAGCGACGAGCGGGAAGGGGCGAGCGGATGGACAGGAACCGGGAAGACCACGCGAGGGGGACCGGCCCGCGCCGGCGCCGGCGCGCGGTCCTGATCACCGCGATCCCCGCCCTGCTGATCGTGGGCGGGCTGCTGCTCGCGCTGGGTGTCACCCGGCAGCAGCCGGCCCCGCCCCGGGCCGTCGACAAGGACGGCCCGGCGGCGACGGCCCCCACCACCCCGGCGGCCATCCCCGCCCCTGGATCCCCCACCCCGGCATCCCCCACCCCGGCATCCCCCAGGGAGCACTACGCCGCGCTGCCGCCGTCGCAGCCCGTACGGGTGTCCATTCCCGCCCTCAAGGTCTCCTCGACGCTGGAGGAGTTGGGGCTCGACAGGAACCGGGCCATGGAGACTCCCCGCGACCCGGCCGAAGCCGGCTGGTATCGGCCGGGCCCCACCCCGGGCGCCGAGGGCCCCTCGGTGATCGCCGGCCACGTCACCTGGAACAGAGCCCCCGCCGTCTTCTTCCGGCTGGCCACCCTCGACCCCGGCGACCGCGTCGAGGTGACACGACGGGACGGACGTACCGCCGAATTCACGGTCGACCGGGTGGCCCACTACGCCAAGGACCGCTTCCCCACGGTCGAGGTGTACGGCAACCTGGACCACGCCGGACTGCGGCTGATCACCTGCGGCGGCACCTACTCCCAGGCCGACAGCCACTACGCCGACAATGTCGTGGTCTACGCGACCCTGACGGGAAGCCACACGTAACGCCAACCGGCCCGGGCGACGGGCCCGGGTGGCGGCGGAGAAGAACGCCGTACCCGAAAGCGGCGGGTCCGGACGGAGTCGAGCCTCTGACACCGGGATCCACCCGAGACATCGGCCAGGGATCGACCGGCCAGGGATCAATCGGTCAGGGATCAATCGGCCAGGGATCAGGGGGCGATCGTGAGGTCCTCGATCAGGCCGGAGCGTAGCGCGAAGCGGTAGCGGAGATCGGCGCGCCCGCCGGGGAAGTCGCCCTCCAGCCGGTTCGTCACGACCCAGTGGGTGTCGTCCAGTCGCTCGGCGCCGAGCCGTTCGGTGGTGAAAGTGAACTCGCCCGCCGCTGTGCTGAGCCACGTCCCGATAGCGGCGGTGCCGGTGTGGGTGACGTCCTCGTCGGTGACTGTGGCGTTCTCGTGGAATGCCGAGATCCTCCTGATCGCCGCCCGCAACCACGCCCTGGCCGCCCAGGCGGACATCGCCCTGGCCGCCGTACCCCAACACGTCAGCCGCATCTTCCGCATCGTCGGACTGGACCAGGTCTTTCCCACTCCCCCCACCGCCCAGGACGCCGAAAACGCCTGGACCCCACCGGCCGACTGACGCAACGACACGGTGCTGTAAAGATGATTCCATAAGATCAACAGGTGTAGGCGGTAAGGGCGGGGGCACCTGCTGGCCTGGAGGTTGATAACAATGGTTCCTGTTCTTCTTGTTCTGCTGCTCGCCCTGATCCTTTTCGGTGCGGGCTTCGCACTCAAGGCTCTGTGGTGGATCGCCGTCATCGTGCTCATCGTCTGGGTGCTCGGCTTCGTCATCCGTCCCGCCGGACACGGCGGAAAGCGTGGCCGCTGGTATCGCTGGTAAAGCTGCACCCCTGATAAAGAGCAGCCCACTGATAATCAGCACCCACCACCGACAGAGGGCGGCCCCGACAGAATCTGTCGGGGCCGCCCTCCGTTCTTCCCGCGCACGCGTCATGGAAGGCGATCCATCAGGACACGTAACGAGGCATGGCGAAATCCCACGAATTGATCACGACTCGATACACGCCCCGGTGTTGTGACCGGGATTGTTCACCGAGTGGGGGAGGTCGCAGCTGAATGAGTGATTCGCCGGGCGGAGCGTCCCGGATGCCTCACACCGGGAAGATTTGTTCCGCCATGCCCCGGATGGCGTTGGCCGGCCTGTCAGGAGCGGTGAGGTGGGCGATGTGTCCCTCACCCGCGAGCGTGACGATCCGTGCGTTCGGCAGGGTTGCCGCCAGATCAGCCAGGCGCTCACGCAAGTGGGCAGGGCTGAGGTCCCCCTCGATCAGGGTCGTCGGCATGTCAAGGTCGGCGAAGCGGTCAATTCCGGCCCCGAGTGCGTCGATTGCCTCGTCGTCTGCGATCTGGGCCGTCGCGTAGGCGGCAAACGCCGCTTGTACCTGCCGGTCGGCGAACATCTCGTCGACCGAGTCCGCGGGCATCCGGACGATGTCACGCAGGTGGATACGCATCGCCTCGACCGGGTCGCCCATGTCGAGCGCGGCACGCGCACGTGCTCCCGCCGCCCCCGCGAGCAACTCCCGCGTGGGCATGGGAGGTTCGTAGAGGAACAGTCCGGCGAACGCCGACGGGTCGAGCAGCGCGGCTTCCAGCGCGGCGACGGCGCCCGAGGAATGCCCCGCGAGAAGCACCGGTGGGTCGAGGAGTTCCGCGACGGCGACGATGTCGGCTGCCTCGACGGCCATCGAGTGGGGTAGCGCGATGACTGCTCCGGGAGCGTAGATCCGTCGGTGGATCCTGACGACGCGATAGTCGTCGGCCAACTCGCGGGTGACGCCGTCCCAGGTTGTCGCGTCTCCGCCACCCGGGTGGACCACCAGCAGGATCGGCCGGCGGCAACGGTCACCATCTGATGGCGGCCGCCACCGGCAGATGGTCGCTGCCGGTGGCCGGCAGTACCCACGAGCTCTTCGGCTCCACGCCCCTGACCAGGATCTGATCGATCCGTGCCATCGGGAAGGACGCCGGCCAGCTGAAGCCGAAGCCGTTCCCGGCCACTTCGTGGGCCGAGCGCAGCTGCGAGGTGAGGCCGTCGAACACGCGGTCGTCGGTGGTGCCGTTCATGTCGCCGAGCACCACCACCCGCTCGTTCCGCTCGGCAGCGACGGCCTTGGCGAGCGCGACCGCGCCGGCGTCGCGCGACTCCGTCCAGAAGCCGTGCCTGGGCATCAGCCGTACCGAGCCCAGGTGCGCCACGTACACCACCAGCGGTCCCTGGTCCGTGGCCACCGTGGTGCGCAGCGCCCGGGGCGGGTCCACGGGGAGCTCCTCGGCCCGCCGGGTTTCCGCCGGCGGCCCGGCGTCGCCCCGCAGGACGTTGACCGACCGGGAGTCCGACAGCGGTAGCTTGCTCCACAGCCCGACCGTGCCCCGCACCGTGTGGTACGGGTATGCCTTCGCCAGTTCCTTCCCGTACGCGACCGTGGCCTGCGGGGTCATTTCCTCGAGCGCCAGCAGGTGCGCCCCGGAGGCGGCCAGGTCGTGGGCGGTACCGGCCGGGTCGGGGTTCTCGGCGTTGACGTTGTGGCTGACCACAATGAGGTCACCGCCCGGCTGGGACTTGTCGATGAGCAGTCCGCCGAAGAGGCTCAGCCACGCCACGACCGGCAGCAGCAGCGCGACCACCGCCACGGCGGAGCGGCGCCACAGCGCCCCGGCAAGGAGCACCGGGATGAACAGGCCGAACCACGGCAGGAACGTCTCCACCAGGCTCCCGAGACCGCCCCTGTCCGTGATCTCCGCATGGAGCAGCATGAGCAGGCCGAGCATCAGCGCCGACGCCGCGAGCACCGGTCCGCGCTTCCACAGGTCCGGCCCGGAGAGGCTGCGGATCGCCCGGCGGACAGGAGCACGCCGGTCACCCGAGCCGGTGTCCCCGCGACCGGTGCCGCACTGCCCGGCCTGAGCCCTGCCCAGGATCTCGGCGTACTCCTCGGCGTCGCCCTGCTGCCGCACATCCGGAACTTCTCGTAGTACTTCACTCACTGATCAGACGTCCTTCGGAGAAAGTGCTGGTGGTGCGGGCAGTTGCACGGCGATACGGAGACCGCCCTCAGCGCGCGGGGTGAGGGTGAGGGACCCGTCGTGCACCTCGGTGATCCGCCGGACGATGGCCAGGCCGAGTCCGACACCTGCGTGGTCGCCGCGAATACGTTCGGTGGCGCGCTGAAACGGCTCGGTGAGAGTCGAGACCAACTGCGGGGAGAGCTTCTCGCCGCTGTTCTCGACCGTGAGCACCACGGTCTCGGGGCCGGCGCCGGTCTCGACCCACACCGTGCCCTCGTCGGTCAGGTTGTGCACGATCGCGTTGTGCACGAGGTTCGTCGTCAACTGCAACAGGAGCGCCTGCGAGCCGAAGGCCGGGGCGATGTCACCGGAGGTCTCGATGGTGACACCGCGCTTCTCGGCGAGCGGGAGCAGTGTCTCGGTGGCGTCTTCCACGAGCAGGGAGAGGTCGACAGCTTCTCGGGGGAAGGACCTCTGGTCGGCGCGGCTGAGCACGAGCAGCGCCTCGGTGAGGTCGATCGCCCGGGTGTTGACGGCGTGCAGGCGGTTGATGATCTCGCCGAGGTCCTGCGTCGGATCGTTGCGGGCCACGTCAAGAAGCACCTGCGAGATCGCCAGCGGGGTGCGCAGTTCGTGCGAGGCGTTGGCCGCGAATCTTCGCTGCTCGGCTACGTGCGCTTCGAGGCGGGCGAGCATCGTGTCGAAGGCGTCGGCGAGTTCACGGAACTCGTCCTCGCGGCCCGGCAGCCGGATCCGGTGGGAGAGTGATCCTTTCGTGGCCATGCTCGTGGCGGCCGTGATGCGGGTCAGCGGGGCGAGCATGTGGCCGGCGAGAATCCACCCGCCCACGAGACCGAACACCAGCAGGAACGCCAGTACTGCGGCTGCCCTCGGAGCGAAAACCTCCAGGAGGACGGACCGGACGGGAAAAACACCCTTGAGCTTGTCATCGGGGTTGATGAGCACCGCACGATCGGGGACGTAGCGCAGGAGGAACACCCACACCGCCGCGAGCAGCAGGAGGCCGGCGATCATGAGGAACCCGGCGTAGCTGAGGGTGAGCTTGAAGCGAACGCTGAACCCAGGCCGCCTATCCACGGTCTCCTCCCTCGTGGTCGGCCGCCGGTTGCGTGTCGATGCGGTACCCGGCGCCGGGCACCGTGGCGATGACCCAGGGTTCACCGAGCCGTTTGCGCAGCGCCGAGACCGTGATGCGTACGGCATTGGTGAACGGGTCCGCGTTCTCGTCCCATGCCCGCTCCAGAAGCTCCTCGGCGCTGACGACACCGCCTTCGGCGGCGACGAGGACTTCGAGCACGGCGAACTGCTTCCTGGTCAGCGCGACGGAGTGGCCGTCGCGGTGGACATCGCGGCGGAACGGATCGAGCCGCAGGCCCGCGATCTCCCGCACGGGCGGCCTGTTGTACGCACGTCTGCGGTCGAGTGCTCTGAGCCTGAGCACGAGTTCCTGGAGTTCGAACGGCTTGGTGAGGTAGTCGTCGGCGCCGAGTCCGAACCCGGAGGCCTTGTCGTCGATCCGGTCGGCGGCGGTGAGCATGAGGATCGGTATGCCGCTGCCGGAGGCGACGATGCGTTGGGCGATCTCGTCGCCGGAAGGGCCGGGAATGTCGCGGTCGAGGACGGCGATGTCGTAAGCGTTGATGCTCAGCAGTTCCCAAGCGGTGTCACCGTCACCGGCGAGGTCGGACGCGATCGCTTCCAGGCGTAGGCCATCGCGGATGGCTTCCGCCATGTAGGGCTCGTCCTCGACGATCAACACTCGCATGTTCCGAGGGTACGAGTGGCCACATATCGTCGGCATATCGAAAACCACGGAGGTGCCGGCACCACCGCATTGGGTTGATCACGACCTGGTGTTCGCCCGGGACGGCTTCAAGCTGTACCGGGGTGAGGCGGGCGGACCGCAGGACCCCGAGGAGGTCTCGGCACGGTGGCGCACCCTGCGCAACCGGCTGCACCTGCCCGAGGACTTTCGCATCCACGACTGGCGACACAGCAAGGTCACGTACGACCTGGAGGCCGGGGAGAATCCCGTCGAGGTCTCCGCCGGCGTCCGGCACCACTCGCCGGGCTGCACCATGGCCCGGTGCGGGCTCTCACGTGAGACGGAGCGCGGCGGCCGGCCGCTTCCGGACCGGGCCGACTCGGCCTGTCATCCCTTTCTGACCTGGGGATTCGCTGGGCTGTTGGTCACGCCACCGCCCAGTAACGCAAAAGACCCCACACGCAGTGGGGTCTTCGCTGGTGTCCGAGGGGGGACTTGAACCCCCACGCCCGATAAAGGGCACTAGCACCTCAAGCTAGCGCGTCTGCCATTCCGCCACCCGGACAAGGTGTCTGCCGGGCGGCCCTTGGCCGTTCCGACGTGGAAAACCATAGCAAACATTCGGAGGTGCCCGATCACGCCCTGTCCCCTGTGACGGGCGTATGACGCCCGGGGTGCGGCCTTGGGGAGCGGGGCCCCGTCGCGGGAGGATGTGGGGACCAGCAGCAACGACCGCGGGAGTGAGCAGCGTGAGCGAGCCGAACGCCGGCAGGACCGTCTCGGGCGAGGACGAGGTCGTGGACCTCTGCCGTGATCTGATCCGGATCGACACCAGCAACTACGGCGACCACTCGGGGCCCGGGGAACGGGCCGCCGCCGAGTACGTCGCGGAGAAACTCGCCGAGGTGGGCCTCGAGCCGCAGATCTTCGAGTCCCACAAGGGCCGCGCCTCCACCGTCGCCCGGATCGAGGGCGAGGACCCGTCCCGGCCCGCTCTGCTCATCCACGGCCACACCGATGTCGTGCCCGCCAACGCGGACGACTGGCGGCACCACCCCTTCTCCGGTGAGATCGCGGACGGATGTGTCTGGGGCCGGGGCGCGGTCGACATGAAGGACATGGACGCGATGACCCTCGCGGTCGTACGGGACAGGATGCGCAGCGGGCGCAAGCCTCCGCGCGACATCGTGCTGGCCTTCCTCGCCGACGAGGAGGCGGGCGGTACCTACGGGGCGCGGTATCTCGTGGACAAGCACCCCGGTCTCTTCGAGGGCGTCACCGAGGCGATCAGTGAGGTCGGCGGCTTCTCCTTCACCGTCAACGAGAACCTGCGCCTTTATCTCGTCGAGACGGCGCAGAAGGGCATGCACTGGATGAGGTTGACCGTGGACGGCACCGCCGGGCACGGCTCGATGACCAACAACGACAACGCCATCACCGAGCTGTGCGAGGCGGTCGGGCGGCTCGGACGGCATCAGTGGCCGGTGCGGGTGACCAAGACCGTACGGTCCTTCCTCGACGAGCTGTCCGACGCGCTGGGCACCCCGCTCGACCCGGAGGACATGGAGGCCACGCTCGCCAAGCTCGGTGGCATCGCGAAGATGATCGGAGCGACCCTGCGCAATTCCGCCGCCCCCACCATGCTCGGCGCCGGCTACAAGGTGAACGTGATCCCCGGCCAGGCGACCGCCCATGTCGACGGCCGCTTCCTGCCCGGGTACGAGCAGGAGTTCCTGGCCGATCTCGACCGGATCCTGGGCCCTCGGGTCAAGCGTGAGGACGTGCACGGGGACAAGGCGCTGGAGACCAGCTTCGACGGGAAGCTGGTGGACGCCATGCAGACCGCGCTCTCGGCGGAGGACCCGATCGCCAGGGCCGTTCCGTACATGCTCTCGGGCGGCACCGACGCCAAGTCCTTCGACGACCTCGGCATTCGCGGCTTCGGCTTCGCGCCGCTCAAGCTGCCGCCGGAGCTGGACTTCGCCGGGATGTTCCACGGGGTCGACGAGCGGGTGCCGGTGGACGGCCTGAAGTTCGGGGTGCGTGTCCTGGACCGGTTCATCGACCACAGCTGAGGCCATGACCGAGGTCACGGCCGAGGTCACGGCCGAGGTCACGGCCGAGGTCACCGGTCAGGCCCCAGGTGAGATGAAGCCGAATCGTCAGCGCGTGCGTATTTGACTGAAAAGAGTGAATCAGACCATACGCTCGTAGCCTCATCAGTCCCCCTTCGTTACAGGTGTGCGGTCCGCGGCTGGGACCGCACATGCCTACAAGGAGGAAAAATGATCAAGAAGGTCGTCGCTGCTGCGGCAGTCACTGGTGGTCTGGTGCTCGCGGGTGCGGGCATGGCCGTCGCCGACTCGGGCGCGCAGGGTGCCGCGGTGCACTCCCCGGGCGTGGTCTCGGGCAACGTCATCCAGGTGCCCGTCCACGTGCCGGTGAACGCGTGTGGCAACACGGTCTCCGTGATCGGCCTGCTGAACCCCGCCTTCGGCAACACCTGCGTCAACAAGTGACGTCGCGTCTCAGCCCCGTGAGGGTCTGAGCCCGGGCGGCCCCGGAGTGCGCGCCATGCACTCCGGGGCCGCTGGGCATCCTGCCCCGGCACCGAAGCCCAGGGGCAATCCGGAAGGCAGAAGGCAGGGATCGAAGTTATGAGGCAGGTCACGCGCAAGGGCCTGATCACCGTGGCGGCCGCGGGCGGCATGCTCGCCCTCGGCGGCGGTTACGCGCAGGCGGACTCGGGGGCCGGTGCGGCCGCGGCGAATTCGCCGGGCGCGCTGTCCGGGAACAGCGTCCAGGTGCCGGTGCACATCCCGGTCAACGTGTGCGGGAACACCGTCAATGTCGTCGGGGTGCTCAATCCGGCCCTCGGCAACAGCTGCGCCAACACGTCGCACGACGCACCCGGACACGGGGTGCAGGGGAGCGGCGGGGGGTACGGGGACGACGGGGGAGACAACGGCGACGGCGGATACGGGGACGGCGGAGGTTACGGCGGGGACGCAGGGGGCGGAGGGTACGGCGGCGGTTCGCAGGGTGGCGGATCGCACGGCGGCGGCTCGCAGCATGGCGGCTCCCACACCACGCACCCCGGCGGGTCCCACGCCGGAGGTCACACAGGGCACTCGCCCGGTGTCGGATCCGGCAACACGATCGAGGTGCCGATCGACGTCCCCGTGAACGTCTGCGGCGACAGCGTGACCGTCATCGGTCTCGGCAACGCCGTCACCGGCGCTGACTGCGCCAACGACGCCCCGGCCGTCCCCTCGGGTGGAAAGCCGCAGCAGCCGGTAAAGCCCAGCCGGCCGGGCAAGCCGAACCATCCGGGCAGCCCCGACGAGCCGGGCAGGCCGACCACGCCGACCACCCGCGCCATTCCGCCGAACCCAGGCCTGACCCCGAACGCTCCGCACGCGCCGTACCTCACCCAGCCCCGGGGTGCCGACATGCTCGCGCAGACCGGTGCCGGTTCGCTCGGGACGGCCATCCCCACGGCGGCGGGAATGCTGCTCGCGGGCAGCGTCATCTACCGCCGCGCCCGCGCCGCTTCGTAGTCGAGCGCGTACGGACGGTAGGTAAGGACAGGAGGCGGGCCTCGCGACAGCGGGGCCCGTTCCTCCGTCTTCACCAGGTGGCGCGCACCTGACGGATGATCCGCCGGCGCAGCCGCACTCTGCGGCTGCCGTCCCGGTGCAGGCTCAGACGGTCCAATTCCCAGTGTCCGTACTCGGCATGGTCGGTCAGCAGACGGGCCGCTTCATTGCGGGAAACCCCGCGCGGCACGTACACGTCGACAAATTCGTATTCCGGCATCGCATCTATTGTGCGGGCAGAGGCCTGGTACGGATAGCGTCTGCACTATGTCTGATGCTGCGCAGCCCACCGCTGCCGAGGTACGCGCCGCCGCCGAGGCGGTCAAGGTCGCCCTGGACCGCCACCTCGCGGCGGTCGAACACCGCACGGGTGAGGACGACCCGGCTGTCTCCGAAGCGTTCAACGCCCTCGCCGTGGCGGCCGAGGTCTACGACGAGCGGCTCTACCACCGGTACGACGAGGTCACTCCCTTCGAGATCCCGGACCCGGACGACTCCCTGCCGCCGTACACCGGGCCCGAGGAGCCCAACGCGCTGAGCGTGCTGATCCGGCGCGACTACGCGGTGGTGGAGCCGCAGCGGCTGCTCGCGCAGGCCCAGCGCATCGCCGACGTCGAGGGGGACGCCGACACCGGGGCCGTGGTCGGCAGCAGTGTGCATGCCGCCCTCGGGGTGCTCTTCGGTGAGTACGAACCCGACGAGATCGCTTCCCGGCACAAGGAGTTCGGCCTTGAGGAGGGCGACTCCACGCTGTGGGTCTCGGCGGCGGACGAGCTTCCCGAGGCGGGGGAGTGGCTGAGTGCCCCCTTCGACCAGGCCGATCCCCAGCAGGTGGTCTGCCGCTTCGACGTCAGCTCGGTCTTCGACGAGGACGATCTCGACGGGGACCTGGACGACCTGGAGGAACAGGACGCCTGACCCGGCGCGGGACACCCGGCGCAGCGCCGCTCACCGCCCTGCCCGCGCCGACGGCGAGTCGGCGCGGGCAGCGCGGCGGTATGGTCAGCCCGGCTGGGATCCCGGGGCGAGCAGACTCTCCAGCAGGGGGCGCAGCCGGGTCGTACGTTCCTGTGAGGCGATGGCCGCCACCGCGTGCGCCAGCGCCTGGTCGACGCCGTGGACCACGGACAGATGGCGCTCACCCCGGCTGAAGGCCGTGTAGACCCAGGGGCGGCTCAGCCCCTGGGCGGCGTCGCCGGGTAGCACCACGACCGCCGCCGGCCACCGCATCCCGGCGGCCTGGTGCGCTGTGAGCGCCCAGCCATGGCGTACGGCCGACTCCACCCGGTCCCTGGGCACCACGACGGCCGCTCCCTCCCCACAGTCCAGCCGCAGTCCGTCCTGGTCGGCGGAGACCACCGAGCCCTGGAGCGTGCGACCGGGCGCGGGGACGTAGGCGATCCGGTCCCCCGGGTCGAAGCCGCCGAACCGGCCGGGGCCAGGATTGAGCTTCTCCTTGAGAGCGGTGTTGAGCGCCCGGGTGCCGGCGGAGCCGCCATGGCCCACGGTGATCACCTGCGTCTCTGCGGCGGTCACCCCGAAAGCGCGCGGCACCGACTCGGCCACCAACTGGACGGTGCGGTGCACCGCCTCGCCCGCGTCCCGCACCGGAACGATCACGACCTCCTTGCCGGGCGCCCCCACCTGGTTCAGCTCGCCGATACCGATACCGGAGACCAGCTCCCCCACCGGTCCGGGGTCGGGGGTACGGGAGGCGATCTGCGGGCACACCCGGGCGGCCAGCAGGTCGGCGAACACCCGGCCGGCGCCCGCCGACCACAGCACCCCGGGATCACCGCTGAGCACCAGGCGGCCGCCGTCGGGCAGCGATTCCACGATCATCGCCGCCGTCTCCACATCCAGCTGCGGGGCGTCCAGCACCACGAGGAGATCCAGGGCGAAGGTGCCGTCCGCGTCCCGTCCTGGGCCTTCCGCGCCGGAGAGCAGACCGGCCACGGTCACCGCGCCGGCGCCCAGCCGGTCCCGGCCGTTTTCGCTGTGGGCCGCGACGACCGCGCGCATCCCGAGCCCTCGGGCGGCCTCGGCGAGTGCGACCGGCTCGGCGCGGGCGGCCTCCCCGCCCGTGTGCAGGACGAGACCATGACCGCCGGCCGCACGGATCAGCTCGGCGGCGGAGGGGGAGGCGGTGTTTGCCGCGGCCGCCTCCCAGGAGGCGTCGGGGCCGGTCTTGACCAGCCGCGCGAGCCCGTCGGCCAGGCTCTCCTCGGCGAGTGCGTAACGGTCGAGTCCCAGGAGCACCGGGACCGGAGCGGCGCCGGTCTCCCCGGCTTCCCCTTCCTCGTCTGACGGCCCTTCGTCGCCTTCCGCGCTGTCCTCCAGGCCGTCCTGGAACACCAGCACGGCGCCCTCCGCGACGGCGTGCTGTACGGCCCCGTCCGGGTCGGGCACCGCCTGGCCGGCGAGCGCCGTGCGTACCGAGGACGCCTCCAGCGCGGTGTGGCCCTGGAGCGCCGCCCGCTCCAGCAGCCAGCCGACCAGCGCGGCGGCCCGCCGCTCGTCGCCGGGGCCGCACGCGGCCCCCAGCAGCGCCCGCGCGAACCCGTCGGCCTGCTCGGGCCGTACGCCCGGCACGGCGAGCAGCTGCCACGGATCCTCGCGCAGCGCCTGGGCAGCCTGCTCCCCGAGGACGGCGGAGACCTGCCCCGCCAGCGCCTCGGGGGCGCCGCCCGCCACCAGGACATCCCGCACGGCGGCCACGTCCCCCGGCGCGGGGGCGGGGGCGGGCCGCGGGGCCTGCCCGGCGGCCCGCCGCGGGGCCGCCGGGGCGGGCTCGGGTGCCGCCGGGCGGAGCAGGGCCGGGTCCACCGGCGCGCCGCTCTCCATGGCCCGTACGGCGGCGAGCAGATCGGCGGCCTGCCCGCTGAGTTTGGTGCCGGCGTCGATGGGCCCTTCCTTCTCCGCCTTCCGCTGCTCGATCCGCTCCCGCAGTTCCCGCTGCGCGGCCAGCTCGGCCGCGGCCTCGGACACCGCCGCGGCGGTATCCGCCTCGTCGTCCGTTCCGCTCCCGGCCGCCGTCGCGCCCACCGTGCCGTCATCGGCCGCGTCGGTGTCGCCGTCACCGACCGTGCCGGCCTCACCGACTTCACCGACCTCACCGACCTCGCCGGCCTCGGGCCTGGCGGCGCCTTCCGCCTCGCCGCCGGCCGGGTCGTCGCTCGCGGCCGTCCCCGGATCCGGGTCCGCGACCTGGTCCGGGGCGGGGTCCGAGTTCGGGTCCGGGTCCGCGACCTGGTCCGGGTCCGCGACCTGGTCCGGGGCCGGGGCCGGGGCGGGGTCCTGGGCGGGGTCCGGGTCCGGGGCCGCGGGGTGCCGGCCTGTGTCGGCCATGGGCTCGGCCTCCTCGGTGGCGGCGGTGTCGCGGTCCGTACTCACAGCGTGCTCCAGTCCTGATCGGGATAGCGGTGCACGGGCGCCGACACATCGTCGAGCGCCTGGCAGATCTCGTCAGGAAGACTAAGGCTCTCCACTGACAGCGCGGCGGTGAGCTGCTGCGCGTTGCGCGCGCCGATGATCGGGGCGGTCACTCCCGGGCGGTCCCTGATCCATGCCAGCGCCACCGCCAGGGGAGTCGTGGCGAGCCCCTCCGCCGCCGTCGCGACGGCGTCCACGATCCTGCTCGCGGCCTCGTCGAGATAGGGCTCCACGAAGGGCGCCATCTGTGCGGACGCGCCTCGCGAGTCCGGCGGCGTGGTGTGCCGGTACTTGCCGGTGAGCACCCCTCGCCCCAGCGGGGACGAGGGCAGCAGCCCGACACCGAGGTCGATCGCGGCCGGCAGCACCTCCCGCTCCACGCCGCGCTGCAGCAGGGAGTACTCCATCTGCGTGCTGGCCAGCCGGGTGCGTATACCGGGGGAGGCCAGCTGCCAGGTGGCGGCCTTGGCGAGCTGCCAGCCGCAGTAGTTCGACACCCCCGCGTACCGGGCCCGGCCGCTGCTCACCGCGAGGTCCAGCGCGTGGAGCGTCTCCTCCAGCGGGGTCTCGGTGTCGTACGCGTGGACCTGCCACAGATCCACGTAGTCCGTCCCGAGCCGGTCCAGCGACGCGTCCAGCGCGGCGAGCAGATGCCCCCGGGACCCGTCGAAGCGCCGGTACGGATCGCGCACGCTGCCGGCCTTGGTCGCGATGATGAGATCGCGGCGCGGTACGAGCCGCTCGACGAGCTGCCCGAGCAGGTATTCGGCCTCTCCGCCGCTGTACACATCGGCCGTGTCGACCAGCGTGCCGCCCGCCTCCCAGAAGGACTTCAACTGGTCGGCGGCGTCATGCTCGTCGGTGTCCCTTCCCCAGGTCAGGGTGCCGAGCCCGATCCGGGACACTCGCAGGCCGGTACGGCCGAGATGCCTCTGCTCCATGGGCGCTGAGATTACTGGCCAGGACCGTACACGGAGAGTGCCTGTGGACAACTCGCCCCCTGTCACCGGCCCGTGTCGGGCGCTAGAGTCCCGGGCACAGAGACGTTACTGATCAGTAAGGGAGTGCTTATGCGGCTCGGCATCAACCTCGGGTACTGGGGTGCGGGGATGGACGGCGACAACCTCACGGTCGCGCAGGAGGCCGACCGGCTCGGCTACGACGTCTGCTGGGCCGCCGAGGCGTACGGCTCCGACGCCCCGACCGTGCTGAGCTGGGTCGCCGCGCAGACGGAGAGTATCGACGTCGGCTCCGCGATCCTCCAGATCCCCGCACGCCAGCCCGCCATGACCGCCATGACGGCGGCCACCCTCGACTCCCTCTCCGGCGGCCGCTTCCGCCTCGGTCTCGGCGTCTCGGGCCCGCAGGTCTCCGAGGGCTGGTACGGCGTGAAGTTCGACAAGCCCCTCGCCCGCACCCGCGAGTACGTCGAGATCGTCCGCCGGGCGATGTCCCGGGAGCGGCTCTCGTTCGAGGGCGAGCACTGGACGCTGCCGCTGCCCGGCGGCCCCGGCAAGCCGCTGAAGCTCACCGTGCACCCGCAGCGCGAGCACATCCCGCTCTACATCGCGGCGATCGGCCCCAAGAACCTGGAGCAGACCGGTGAGATCGCTGACGGGGCGCTGCTGATCTTCCCCTCCGCCGACCACCTGGAGGACACGGCGATCCGGCATCTCCGGGCGGGCCGGGAGAAGGCCGGGCTGACCATGGAAGGTTTCGACGTCTGTCCGACGGTGCCGATCGCGGTCGGCGACGACATCAACGCGCTGGCCGACCAGTTCCGTCCGTACACCGCGCTCTACGTGGGCGGCATGGGCAGCCGCAAGCAGAACTTCTACAACCAGCTCGCGCGGCGCATGGGGTACGAGAAGGAGGCCGCCGAGATCCAGGACAAGTACCTCTCGGGCGACAAGGAGGGCGCCGCCGCCGCCGTACCGCACCAGCTGATCGACTCCACCACGCTGCTCGGGCCGGTCGGGCGGATCGCCGACGGTATGCGGGCCTATGCCGCCGCCGGCGTCACCACGCTGACCCTCGCCCCGGCCGGCTTCACCCTCGACGAGCGGATCGCCGCGCTGCGCGTCGGCACGGAGGCCCTGGAACGCGCGGGACTGGTGTCGTAGGCGTCGTAGGACGTCGAGGTCATCGCCCGAACGGGTCAAGCCGGGATCCGGTCGGTACGACGGAGAATTCCGCGGCCGTGGTGGGGGCTCCGGGGGTCTTCCCCGCCACGGCCGTCATGTACCGCACCGTGCCCGGGCCCATCGGGGCGCGCGCCGGACGTGCTTTCGCGCTCCCTCTTCCGGCGCGGTCGGACGGCGTAGCTGTTGCCGGTTGTCCCGCACCCCATTTGACTCGTCTTTCGCGGACGTCTGTATGGAGGTGGCAGTGATGTTTTCGGCCCGAAGCCTGTTCCAGGAGATCCTGGACGACGATCGTTCCTTCCAGCTGTTCTGCTCCATCGCGGCCAGCGGAGAGTCCCAGGGTGGGTGGGAGAACGGCCGGATCGCCGCGCTGGTGCCCGAGAGCATGCGGGGCCTCGCCCCCAAGATCGCCCGGCACGGCGCCGACGAGGACAAGCACGGGCGGATCTTCAACGCCCTCCTCAAGAAGCGCGGCCTCGATCCGGTCGAGATCCCCCCGGCGACGGACTACACGATGCTGCTGGAGCGGCGGGGCATCGGGCTCGCCCACGAGAAGCTGCGCCGCGAGGAGCCGCTGACCGAGCGGGACATCGTCGTCTACCTCTCGCACAGCCGGATCACCGAGCAGCGGGCCGCCGGCCAGATGGACATGCTGGTCAGGTACTTCGGCGACGACGCCGAGGTCGGCAGGGCCGTCAAAATGATCAGCAATGACGAGGACAACCACCTCGCCTACTGCCACGAGGAGCTGCTGCGGCTGGCCCGGCGGGGACACGGCCGGATGATCCACCGCACGCTGCGCGAGTGCGCCCTGGCCGAGATCCAGGTCTACCGCCAGGTGAGCCTCGCGGTGATGGGCCACATGGGCCGCCTCCTCGGCTGGCCGGCGCCCAAAGCCGCCCTGCTCGCCGCCGGGATCCACGCCGTGTACGGGTACGAGCGGGTGGCCGGCTGGCACCGGATGGTCTCGCTCGCGATGCCGGAGCGGCGGGACGCCCTCGGGGGTCCCGCGGCCCCGGCGCCCGTCTTCTGACCCGCGCGGGTGACCGCCCGCGCGTGCCCCCGCGCGTGCCCCCGCCCGGTCGCCCGACCGCCCGGAGCGCAGCTCCGCCCATCCGGCCGGCCGCCGGGCGCGGCCCCGCGCGCCCGGCCCGGGTACACGGCCGCGCTCAGAGCCAGCCGCGCCGTTTGAACTGGCGGTACAGACCGAAGACCACGAGCGCCATGAAACAGAGCACGGCGGGGTACGCCCAGACGTACTTCAGCTCCGGCATGTGCTCGAAGTTCATGCCGTAGATGCCCGCGACCAGCGTGGGAACGGCGGCCATGGCGGCCCACGCCGAGATCTTCCGCATGTCGTCGTTCTGCCGCACGCCCATCTGCGCGAGATGCGCCGACAGGATGTCGGACAGCAACCGGTCGAGCCCCTCGACCTGCTCGTTCGCGTGCAGCAGATGGTCGTTGACGTCCCGGAAGAACGGCTGCGAGCGCTCATGGACGAACGGCACACCCGCACCCGCCAGCCGGTCCATCGGCTCCGCCAGCGGCCCGCTGGCCCGGCGGAATTCCAGCACCTGCCGTTTGAAACCGTAGATCCGCGCCGCCGTCGTCGCGCCGGAGAGCGACGACCGCGAGCCGCTGTCGCCGCTCGGCGCGAAGACCTCGGCCTCCAGCTCCTCCAGATCGACCTGGAGCTCACCGGCCACCTCGATGTAGTGGTCGACGACCGCGTCGCTGACCGCGTAGAGGACCGCCGTGGGGCCGTGCTTGAGGACCTGGGGCTCGGCTTCGAGCCGTTGCCGTACGGCGGAGAGCTGGGCGCCCTCGCCGTGCCGGACCGTCACCACGAACGAGTCCCCTATGAAGACCATCAGCTCACCCGTGGTGACCGTGTCGCTGTCCGGCTCGTACGCCACCGGCTTGAGGACGGCGAACAGCGAGTCGTCGTAGATCTCCAGCTTGGGCCGCTGGTGGGCGGTGAGCGCGTCCTCCACGGCGAGCGGGTGCAGCCCGAACTCGTCCCGGACGAGGCCGAACTCCTCCTCCGTCGGCTCGTGCAGCCCTATCCACAAGAACGAGTCCCCGTGGGCGCGCGCCTCATCGAGGGCGTCGGAGAAGTCGGCGGGTCCGTCGGTGCGGCGTCCGTCGCGGTAGATGGCACAGTCCACGATCACGGCGGGCATTCTTCCCGCTCCGGGCACCGGTACGCACCTCCCCACGGCGGCCCGGCTCACGGCGCCGCCGCGGCTCCGGCCGGAGCGCTGCCGCCGGTACGCCCGGAGAGCCTGTCGAGTGACCTTCGAGCGCCTGATCAGAGGTCACCCGACAGGCTCTAAGCTGGCGGGCATGGCCACGTTGATCCTCGTACGTCATGGGCGGTCCACCGCCAACACCGCCGGGCTCCTCGCGGGCTGGACGCCGGGGGTCGCTCTCGACGAGCGCGGCGCCGCGCAGGCGGCCGCGCTGCCGGGGCGGCTGGCCGAGGTGCCGATCGCCGCCGTCGTGAGCAGCCCGCTGCAACGCTGCCGGGAGACGCTCCAGCCGCTGCTCGACGCCAGGCCGGGGCTCGACGTGCAGACCGAGGAGCGGATCGGCGAATGCCACTACGGCGACTGGTCCGGCCGCAAGCTCGCCGAGCTGGCCGACGAGCCGCTGATGACGGTCGTGCAGCAGCACCCCTCCGCGGCCGCGTTCCCCGGCGGCGAATCGATGCGCGCGATGCAGGCGCGCGCCGTGGAAGCCGTACGGGAGTGGAACGCCCGCGTCGAGGAGGAGCACGGTGAGGACGCCGTCTTCCTGATGTGCTCGCACGGCGACATCATCAAGGCGCTCGTGGCGGACGCACTGGGGATGCACCTCGATCTTTTTCAGCGGATCCACGTCGATCCGTGCTCGGTCACGGCGATCCGCTACACGCGTCTGCGCCCGTTCCTGCTGCGTCTCGGCGATACGGGCGACCTCGGCGGTCTGGCGCCACGGGAGAGCGCGGGCGGCGGCACCGGCGTCGTGGGGGGTGGTGCGGGAGCACCGTGATCTCTCGGCGCAGTAGGGTGGACGCGCCGTCCGCGCGATCCAGGGTGACCTCCCCGGACCTCCGGTCCGCCCTCTTCCGTTGTCAGTGAATCCCCGAGTCCCCCGCACGAATCTCCACCGAATCCCAAGGGAGACAGGACGTGTCCCGTCAGGTGTACCTCTACGACCCGCCGGACCGCTTCGTGGCCGGCACGGTCGGACTGCCTGGACGCCGTACGTTCTTCCTGCAGGCCACCGCCGCAGGGCGCGTCACCAGCGTCGCCCTGGAGAAGACCCAGGTGGCCGCACTCGCCGAGCGCATCGATGAGCTGCTCGACGAAGTCGTACGCCGTACCGGCGGTAATGCCCCGGTGCCCGCCATGGCGCCCCCCGACATCAGTGACTCGGCCCCGCTCGACGCCCCCGTCGAGGAGGAGTTCCGGGTCGGCACCATGGCGCTGGCCTGGGACGGCGACGAACAGCGCATGATCGTCGAGGCACAGGCGCTCGTCGAGCTGGACGCCGACACCGACGAGGACCTCGCGGAAGCCGAGGAGCTGCTGCTCCAGGACGAGGAGAACGGTCCGCCGATGCTCCGCGTCCGGCTGACCGGCTCCCAGGCCCGGGCCTTCGCCAAGCGCGCCCTGGACGTGGTCAACGCCGGCCGGCCGCCGTGCCCGCTGTGCAGCCTGCCGCTCGACCCGGAAGGACACGTATGCCCGCGCCAGAACGGATACCGCCGGGGAGCGTGACCACCGTCGACCTGCTCACCAAGGGCGAGCTGACCGTCCTCGGACGGATCCGCGAGGCGTCCAACGCGGTGCTGCACTGCTCCGTCTCCTACGAGGGCCGGCAGGCCCACTGCGTCTACAAGCCCGTCGCGGGGGAGCAGCCCCTGTGGGACTTCCCCGACGGCACGCTCGCCCAGCGCGAGGTGGCCGCGTACGAGGTCTCCGAGGCGACCGGCTGGGCCCTCGTGCCGCCGACCGTCCTGCGGGACGGCCCGTACGGCCAGGGCATGTGCCAGCTGTGGATCGAGACGGCGGGATCCCCGGCAGAAGCCCCGGATCCCGCGGATCCCGCCGGTCCCGCGGATCCCGCAGAGGGAACGGACCCCGACGGCGCCGGCCCCGCGCCGCTGCTCGCGCTCGTCGAGGGCGAGGAGCCGGGCGAGGGCTGGAAGGCCGTCGGCTTCGCCGAGGTGGGCGAGGGCAGAACGGCCCTGCTGGTGCACGCCGACGACGAGCGGCTGCGGCGCCTCGCCGTCCTCGACGCCGTCATCAACAACGGCGACCGCAAGGGCGGCCACCTGCTGCCGGCCCCCGAAGGGCCGCTGTACGCCATCGACCACGGCGTCACCTTCCACGTGGACGACAAGCTGCGCACCCTGCTCTGGGGCTGGGCGGGCGAGCCGCTGACCGCCGAAGCGCTGGAGGTGGTGGCCCGGCTGGACGCGGCGCTGGAGCGGGGCGAGCCTCTCGCCACCCGGCTGGCCGAACTCATCACCCCGGCCGAGACCGAGGCCCTGCGGTCCCGGGTCCGGCGACTGCGCGTCACAGGAGTTCATCCGGAGCCCTCCGGCCAGTGGCCGGCCATCCCCTGGCCCCCGGTGTGAGGGGCTCCCTCCCTTCCCGTCCCGAGGCCGGCCGGACCCCCTGAACAGGTTCCGGCCGGACACGCAAGGGTGCCCAATCGGCCAGGACCACCCATCCGGTTCGTATCCGGAACATCCGTCCGGTTACGCTCATGACATGCATGCCTGGCCCGCTTCCGAAGTCCCCGCCCTGCCTGGCAAGGGCCGCGACCTCAGGATTCACGACACCTCGACCGATGGCCGAGTCACCCTTGAGCCCGGTCCCGTCGCCCGTATCTACGTCTGCGGTATCACGCCGTACGACGCGACCCACATGGGTCACGCGGCGACCTACAACGCGTTCGACCTCGTTCAGCGCGTGTGGCTCGATACGAAGCGGCAGGTTCACTACGTCCAGAACGTGACCGACATCGACGATCCCCTGCTGGAACGCGCGACGCGCGACGGGGAGGACTGGGTCGCACTCGCGGAGCGCGAGACGGCGCTGTTCCGGGAGGACATGACCGCGCTGCGGATGCTGCCGCCCCAGCACTACATCGGCGCCGTCGAGGCCATACCCGGCATCGTGCCGCTGGTGGAGCGGTTGCGCGAGACCGGCGCCGCGTACGACCTCGAAGGCGACGTCTACTTCTCGGTGGCGGCCGATCCGCGCTTCGGCGAGGTCTCCGGCCTCGACGCCGAGGCCATGCGGCTGCTCTCGGCCGAGCGCGGCGGCGACCCCGACCGGCCCGGCAAGAAGAACCCCCTCGACCCGATCCTCTGGCTGGCCGCCCGCCCGGGCGAGCCGAGCTGGGACGGGGGCAGCCTCGGCCCCGGCAGGCCCGGCTGGCACATCGAGTGTGTCGCCATCGCCCTCGACCACCTGGGCATGGGCTTCGACGTCCAGGGCGGCGGGAGCGATCTGGCCTTCCCGCACCACGAGATGGGTGCCTCGCACGCCCAGACGCTGACCGGTGAGCATCCCTTCGCCCAGGCCTACGTGCACGCCGGCATGGTCGCCCTGGACGGCGAGAAGATGTCCAAGTCCAAGGGCAATCTCGTCTTCGTGTCGGCGCTGCGCCGCGACGGCGTGGACCCGGCGGCCATCCGGCTCGCCCTGCTCGCGCACCACTACCGCTCCGACTGGGAGTGGACGGACCAGGTGCTCCAGGACGCGGTGGACCGGCTGGAGCGCTGGCGGGCCGCCGTCTCGCGCCCTGACGGCCCTTCGGCCGAGGCGCTCGTGGAGGAGATCCGCGAGGCGCTGGCGGACGACCTGGACGCGCCGGCGGCGCTCGCCGCGGTGGACCGCTGGGCGGCGCTGCAGGACTCCACGGGCGGCACGGACGAGGGCGCGACCGGTGTCGTGTCCCGCTCGGTCGACGCGCTGCTCGGCGTCGCACTCTGAGCGGCTGTCACGGGCCGCGCCGCACCACGTGATTCGGCCAAACACCCCGCGCGGGTGACCGGACACCCCGCACCGCGAAAGGGGCGGCGCCCGAAGGCGCCGCCCCTTTCCGATCGTTCCCGATCATTCCCCGGTCCGGCGCGCGGTCACGGCCGACCCCCGGGGGGCGTCTCAGTCGTCCGACGAATCCCCTTCGCCGTCCGGCCCGGGGCCCTGCTCGGGGCCCTGCTCGGGCTCGGAGTCCTGCTCCGGCTCGGGGCCCTGCTCCGGGTCCGTACCCGCCTCGGGCCCGCGCTGCGGCCTCTGCGGGCGGCCCAGACCGCCCGACGGGTCCCGTCGGTACGACGGGCCGTCACCGCTCTCCGTCGCGTGGCCTCCCGGCGCCTGTCCAGGACCGCCGTCCCGCCGGCGCAGATACCGCTCGAACTCCCGGGCGATGGCTTCGCCGGACGCCTCGGGCAGCTCCGCGGTGTCCCGCGCCTCCTCCAGCGACTGGACGTACTCCGCCACCTCGCTGTCCTCGGCGGCCAGTTGGTCCACGCCCAGCTGCCAGGCCCGCGCGTCCTCCGTCAGCTCACCCAGCGGGATCCGCAGGCCGATGAGGTCCTCCAGGCGGTTGAGGAGAGCCAGCGTCGCCTTCGGGTTGGGAGGCTGTGACACGTAGTGCGGCACGGCCGCCCACAGGCTCACCGCCGGTACGCCCGCGTGCGTGCACGCCTCCTGGAGGATGCCCACGATGCCGGTCGGCCCCTCGTACCGGGTCTCCTCCAGGTCCATCGTCCTGGCCAGGTCCGCGTCCGAGGTGACACCGCTGACCGGCACCGGCCGGGTGTGCGGCGTGTCGCCGAGCAGCGCGCCCAGGATGACGACCATCTCCACACCGAGCTCATGGGCGAAGCCCAGCAGCTCGTTGCAGAACGAACGCCACCGCATGGACGGTTCGATACCGCGGACCAGCACCAGATCGCGGGGTTTCTCCCCGCCCACCCGCACCACGGAGAGCCGGGTGGTCGGCCAGGTGACCTTCCGTACGCCGCCGTCCAGGTAGACCGTGGGCCGGTTGACCTGGAAGTCGTAGTAGTCCTCGGCGTCGAGCGCCGCGAACACCTCGCCCTTCCACTCCCGGTCCAGATGCGCGACCGCTGCGGAGGCCGCGTCGCCCGCGTCGTTCCAGCCCTCGAACGCGGCCACCATGACCGGGTCGATCAGCTCGGGAACCCCCTCGAGCTCGATCACCCAGTGCCTCCTTCCGAAGTTCCCTTTCGTACGGACCAACCTTACGGCTTTCCCGGTCTCCGGCCGCAGCTCTGTGCACGCCCGGGTGAACTTCGTCGTCGGCGGGCATAGGTCGGAGAGCCAAACCTTCCTCTGCCATCCCTCTGTCGTCCCGCTGCCAGCAGATTCATCCGAGCTGTGATCGAGATTTTCGGTCCTGCCCCTGGACGATCAGGCGTCAACGACGCTATACATCGGATGACCTAATGAGGTCCGATGTTCTGTACAGGTCTTTACAGGGGGCATGCATGAGTCAGACCGTCACGGGGTTCGAGGTTCACGACATCCGTTTTCCCACCTCGGAACAGCTCGACGGCTCCGACGCCATGAACCCGGACCCCGACTACTCGGCCGCCTACGTGGTGCTGCGTACCACGGACGGCGCCGAGGGACATGGATTCTGCTTCACCATCGGACGCGGCAACGAGGTCACCGCCGCCGCGATCGAGGCGCTGCGTCCCTACGTCGTCGGGCGCCCGGCCCCGCACAGCGCGGCCGATCTCGCCGCGCTCTACTTCGAGCTGACCCACGACTCGCAACTGCGCTGGCTCGGACCGGAGAAGGGCGTGATGCACATGGCGGCGGGCGCCGTCGTCAACGCCGCCTGGGATCTGGCCGCCAAGCACGCGGACAAGCCGGTCTGGGAGTTCCTGGCCGGCATGACGCCCGAGGAGCTCGTCTCGCTCGTCGACTTCCGCTATCTGACCGACGCGCTCACCCCGGACGAGGCGCTGGACATCCTGCGCGCCGCCGAGCCGGGCCGCGCCGAGCGCGCCGGACGGCTGCGCGCCGAGGGATATCCCGCGTACACCACCTCGCCCGGCTGGCTCGGCTACTCCGACACCAAGCTGACCACGCTCGCCGAACAGGCGGTGGCCGACGGCTTCACGCAGATCAAGCTCAAGGTCGGCGGTGATCTCGACGACGACGTACGGCGCATGAAGCTCGCCCGCGCCGCAGTCGGCCCCGGCATCAGGATCGCCGTCGACGCCAACCAGCGCTGGGACGTCGCCGACGCGCTGCGCTGGATGGAGGCGCTCGCCCCGTACGAACCGCACTGGATCGAGGAGCCGACCAGCCCCGACGACATCCTCGGCCACGCCGCGATCAGAGCCGGCCAGCCGGTCAAGGTCGCCACCGGCGAGCACGTCGCCAACCGGGTCGTCTTCAAGCAACTGCTCCAGGCCGACGCCGTCGACTTCGTCCAGATCGACGCCGCGCGTGTCGCCGGCGTCAACGAGAATCTGGCGATTCTGCTGCTCGCCGCCAAGTACGGGGTGCCCGTCTGCCCGCATGCCGGGGGCGTCGGGCTCTGCGAACTCGTCCAGCATCTCTCGATGTTCGACTACGTCGCCGTCTCCGGCAGCTGGGAGGACCGGGTCATCGAGTACGTCGACCACCTCCACGAGCACTTCGCCGACCCCGTCGTGATCGACGCCGGGCGCTACACCACGCCGAGCTCCCCGGGCTTCTCCGCCCGGATGCTTCCCGCGTCGATCGCCGAACACAGCTACCCGGACGGGCCCGTCTGGCAGGCCCGCCGCACCACCGAGGAGATCAGTTCATGACAGCGGTACGCGACCCCCGTGGCCCCCGTGACTTCGCGGGGCTGAGCGCCCTGGTGACCGGCGGCGCCTCGGGTATCGGCGCGGCCATCGCGACGCTGCTGCTGGAGCGCGGCGCCCAGGTCGCCGTACTGGACCGGGAGACCGCGGGAGCGCCGGCCGGGACCCTGGCCCTCCAGGCCGACGTCACCGACGACGCGGCGGTACGCGGCGCGGTGGACGCGGCGGCGGCCGAGTTCGGCGCGCTGCACACCGTCGTCTCCAACGCGGGTGTCGGCGCCATCGGCACCGTCGTGGACAACGATGACGACGAGTGGCGGCGGGTCCTCGACATCAACGTCCTCGGCATGGTCCGTACGGCCCGGCACGCCCTGCCCCACCTGCGCCGCGCGGCGGCCGACCGGCCCGGCCGCGTCTCGATCACCCAGACCTGCTCCATCGCCGCCACGGCCGGACTGCCCCAGCGCGCCCTCTACAGCGCCAGCAAGGGCGCGATCCTCTCGCTCACCCTGGCGATGGCCGCCGACCACGTACGCGAGGGCATCCGGGTCAACTGCGTCAACCCCGGTACCGCCGACACCCCCTGGATCGGCCGGCTGCTCGGCCAGGCCCAGGACCCCGCGGCCGAACGCGCCGCCCTCGAAGCGCGCCAGCCCACGGGCCGGCTGGTCGGCGCCGACGAGGTCGCCGCGGCCGTCGCCTATCTGGCAAGCCCCGCCGCGGCCGCCGTCACGGGCACGGCGCTCGCGGTCGACGGCGGCATGCAGGGACTGCGCCTGCGCCCCGCCAACTGAGGCCGGTCGGTCCCCGACCGGCCCGTCCGAGCCGACATCCACCGAAGGACGGGACAACCATGCCGCGACAGACCGGGGGACGCCCCCCACTGAGCCGACTGCGTACGACCAGCGCCTCGGCCTGTGTCTTAATCCTTGCGGTCACCGCCCTGGCGGGCTGCAACCGCGACCAGGGGAGCAGCGCCGCCGGCGGCGGCAAGGTCGGGATCGACCTGCCGCGCAGCGACAGCGACTTCTGGAATTCGTACCAGGGTTACATCGAGAAGGGCGTCAAGGCCGGTGAGGTCGACGCTCTCTCGCTGACCAACTCGCAGAACGACATCGGAAAGCTCGTCTCCAACGTCCAGGTCTTCACCGATCAGGGCGCCAAGGCCGTCATCATGGCCCCGCAGGACACCGGTGCGATAGCCGAGACGCTCCGGACGCTGAGCGAGAAGAAGATCCCCGTCATCAGTGTGGACACCCGGCCGGACAAGGGCGACGTCTACATGGTCGTCCGGGCCGACAACCGCGCGTACGGCGAGAAGGCCTGCCAGTACCTGGGCGAACAGCTCCAGGGCAAGGGCAAGGTCGTCGAGTTCCAGGGCGACCTCTCCTCCATCAACGGCCGCGACCGCTCCGAGGCGTTCAAGTCCTGCATGAAGGAGAAGTTCTCCGGCATCCAGGTCTTCGAGCTGGCGACCGACTGGAAGGGCGACGTGGCCTCGGCCAAGCTCCAGTCCACCCTCGCCGCCCACCCCGACATCAACGGCATCTACATGCAGGCCGGCGGTGTCTTCCTGCAGCCGACGCTGGCCCTGCTGGAGCAGAAGAAGCTGCTCAAGGCGCCGGGGGCGGCCGGACACATCACGATCATCTCCAACGACGGCATCCCGGAGGAGCTCGACGCCATCCGGGCGGGGAAGATCGACGCCACGGTCTCCCAGCCGGCCGACCTGTACGCCAAGTACGCGCTGTACTACGCGAAGCAGGCCCTGGCGGGCAAGACTCCCAAGGCGGGGCCGACCGACCACGACTCCACGATCATCAAGATCCCGAACGGCTTCGAGGACCAGCTTCCCGCGCCCCTGGTGACCAAGGGGAACGTGGACGACCCGAAGCTGTGGGCCAACCAGCTGGAGAAGAAGAGCTAGCCATGGAGTCCACGGAATCCATGGAGCCGGGGGCCCCGGCCGCGGTCCACGCGGAAGGCATCGTCAAGCGCTTCGGTCCCACCGTGGCGCTCGACGGTGCCCGGCTCACCGTGCGGCCCGGTGAGTCCCACGCGCTCGTCGGACGCAACGGCGCGGGCAAGTCCACCCTGGTCGGCGTCCTCACCGGGCTGCACCGGCCGGACGCGGGCCAGGTCAGCTTCGGCGGCGAACCCGCTCCCGCCTTCGGGGACACCACGGCCTGGCAGTCCAGGATCGCCTGCGTCTACCAGAAGTCGATGGTCGTTCCCGATCTGACCGTCGCCGAGAACCTGTTCCTCAACAACTACGGCCTGGAAGGCTCCGGGAGCGGCCGCCGCCCCATCAGCTGGCGCCGGCTGCGCGCTCGGGCGCGTGATCTGCTCGCCGGGTACGGGGTCGACGTCGACCCGAACGCCCGCGCGAAGGATCTCCCGGTCGAGCAGCGGCAGTTCGTCGAGATCGCGCGGGCACTGTCCTTCGGCGCCCGGCTGATCATCCTCGACGAGCCCACCGCGCAGCTCGACGCCCGGGGCATCCAGCGGCTCTTCGACAAGCTCCGGGAGCTGCAGGGCAAGGGAGTGGCGTTCCTCTTCATCTCCCACCATCTCCAGGAGGTGTACGACCTGTGCACCGCCGTCACCGTCTACCGTGACGCCCGCCATGTGCTGACCGCCCCGGTCGCCGACCTGTCGAAGGCGGACCTGGTCTCGGCGATGACCGGGGAGTCCGCGGGCACGGCCGCCGCCTGGCACGCCGGGCGCGCGGCCGCCCGGGACACGGCGGCGGAGCCCGTGCTGCGGACCGAGGGGCTCTGCCTGGACGGGGAGTTCGAACCGCTCGATATCGCGGTACGGCCCGGTGAGGTGCTCGGCATCGCCGGGGCCGCCGCCAGCGGTGCCACCGCACTCGGCGAGAGCCTCGTCGGGATGCGGGCCGCGACCTCGGGGCGCGTCTCCGTACGCGGCCGTACGGTGAAGCCGGGCAGCGTCCCGCACGCCCTGGACGCCGGGATCGGGTACATCCCCGAGGACCGGCACCTGCAGGGGCTCGTCCTGGAGCGCAGCGTCGCCGAGAACGCCACGCTCACGGTCACCGACCAGCTCGGCCCGTGGGGGACCGTACTGCCCTCCCGTACGCGGGAGTTCGCCCGGTCCATGATCGAGTCGCTGGACATCAAGACCCAGGGCCCCGAGCAGCCCGTCTCGGGCCTGTCGGGCGGCAATCAGCAGAAGGTCGTGGTCGCCCGCGCCCTGGCGCGCGGACCCAGCGCGCTGATCGCGCTGCGGCCCACCGCCGGGGTCGACGTCAAATCGAAGGACTCGCTGCTCGGCGTGGTGCGCCGGGTGGCCGACGAAGGCAGCGCGGCCGTGATCATCTCGGACGAGCTGGACGATCTGCGGGTGTGCGACCGGGTGCTCGCCCTGTTCCACGGGCGCGTGGTGGCAACGTTCGACAGCGGGTGGACGGACCGGGAACTGGTCGCCGCCATGGAAGGTGTGGGGGAGCGGGAATGACCGGGACCATGAGTAAGCCGGTGGCCGAGGAGACCAGGAGCGCGAGCCCGCTCGGCCGGCTCCGGCTCATCCGGTGGAGCGACTTCTCGCTCGTACCGGTGATCCTGGTGCTGATGGTGATCGGCTTCATCGTCTCGCCGGTCTTCCTCACCTCCAACAACCTGATCAGCGTCGTCCAGCAGTCCTCCGAGCTGAGTCTGCTGGTGCTCGGCCAGGCGCTGATCCTCATCTGCGGCCGGATGGACCTGTCGCTGGAGTCGACGATCGGCATCGCGCCGGTCGTCGCGATGTGGCTGGTGCTGCCCGCCGAGGGCGGCCGGTTCGGCGGCCTCGACGTGCTGCCGGTCTGGACGGCCATCCCCGTCTGTCTGCTGGTCGGTCTGGCCATCGGCGCGGTCAACGGCTTCCTGATGCTCAAGCTGCGGGTCAACGGCTTCATCGCCACCCTCGGCATGCTCACCATGCTGCGCGGCCTCCACATCGGCATCACCGAAGGCAAGTCGATCACCGACGTCCCGGAGTCCTTCCGCTACCTCGGCAAGACCGACTGGCTGGGCGCTCCGGCCGCCGTCTGGATCTGTCTGGCGCTGTTCGCCGCCGGCGGCGCGGCCCTGGCGTGGCTGCGGCACGGCCGTTCGCTGTACGCCATCGGCGGCAACCCGGAGGCGGCCCGGGCCGCCGGGATCCGGGTCGACAGGATCACCTGGATCGTGCTGGCCGTCGGCGGGCTGCTGGCGGCCTTCGCCGGCATCCTCTACACCGGCCACTACGGCTCGGTCGCGGCCACCCAGGGCAACGGCTGGATCTTCCAGGTCTTCGCGGCGGCCGTCATCGGCGGCATCAGCCTCAAGGGCGGGCGGGGCACGCTCTTCGGCGCGCTGACGGGTGTGCTGACCCTGCAGCTGGTGGTGAACGTGATGACGCTCGGGGGTGTGCCCGCGCTCTGGAACCAGTTCCTCAACGGCGCGATCATCATCGTGGCGCTCGTCATCTCCCGTTTCGCGAGCGGCGAGAAGCAGGACTGATCACGTCCGCCCCGGAGCCCGTACCGCTCCGGAAGCCGACGCCGGCCCCCGGAGCTGAGGCTCCGGGGGCCGGTCTGTCTCGACGCCCTGTTTCAGAGGGTCGACCTCAGCCACATCTCGACGCTCGCGATGTGTACCGTCGCCCAGGATCTCGCCGCCTCCGCGTCCCGGTCCCGCAGCGCCGCCAGGATCGCCCGGTGCTCGTGGATCGTGCGGCTGACGGCGTCCTCCTGCGTCAGACCGCGCCAGACCCGGGCCCGCGTGGTGGGCCCTGAGAGCCCGTCCAGGAGCGAGCAGAGGACCGAATTGCCCGAGGACTGCACGATTCCCCGGTGGAAGTCGAGATCCGAGGCGACCAGCTGCTCCACCGAGGGATCCGGCCCCAGGGCGTCCAACTGGGCCGCGAGCTTGTCCAGTTCGGCCTCCGTGATCCGGGCGCTGGCCATCGCCGTGGCGGCCGGCTCCAGGATGCGCCGTACCGCGAGGAACTCCAGCACCGTGTCGTCGCGGTGGAAGTCCACGACGAAGCTCATCGCCTCCAGCAGCAGTTGCGGATCGAGGCTGGTGACGTACGTGCCGTCGCCCTGGCGTACGTCGAGGATGCGGATGAGCGACAGCGCGCGCACCGCCTCGCGCAGCGAGTTGCGGGACAGCCCCAGCTCGGCGGCGAGCTCGCTCTCCTTGGGGAGCCGGTCGCCCGGGCGCAGCGCGCCGGAGACGATCATTTCCTTGATCTTCTCGATGGCCTCGTCGGTGACAGCCACGGGCGACCTCCAGACATCCGATGTATCGGCCTCCATTATGCGTCCAGGAAGGTGCGTGTGGTCCGTTTCCGTACGATCGGGAAAGGGCGGCCTCCCCGGTGGGAGACCGCCCCTGCGGACAGCGGGAAACCGGTGCGCCGTCAGCTCCGTCGGGCCAGCAGATCCTCGACCCCGCCGCGGATCTCGTCGGTCGCCAGACCCCGGATCGTCAGCGTCGTACGGCGGCGCAGGACGTCGTCCGCCGTCTCGGCCCACTCGTGGTCACGGGCGTAGACGACCTGCGCCCAGATCTCCGGGGCGTCCGGATGGATCCGCGCCGCCAGCTCCGGGCGCTCGTTGGCCAGCCGCACGACGTCGAAGGACAGCGAGCCGTAGTGCCGGGCGAGATGACGGGCGGTGTCCGGCGCCATGGACGGGCCCGACCCGCCGCCGTCGATCAGTAGCCGGTGGGCGACCGCGTTCGGGTTGGAGATACCCGGCAGCGGGAGCTTCTTCGGCAGCTGCGAGATCGGCTCCACGTTGTCGCCGAGCGGGTGCCCCGGCAGGGCGGCCAGCTTGTTCATCACCATGCGGCCGATGTGGCGGAAGGTGGTCCACTTTCCGCCGGCGACCGACAGCATGCCGCCGCGTCCCTCGGTCACGACCGTCTCGCGCTTGGCCTTCGTGGTGTCGCCGGGACCGCCGGGCAGCACCCGCAGACCGGCGAAGGAGTACGTGATCAGGTCCCGCGACAGCTGCTGGTCCCGGACGGAGAGCGAGGCCTCGTCCAGGATCTGGTGGATGTCCCGCTCGGTGACCGCGACCTCGCCCGGATCGCCCTCGTACTCCTCGTCCGTCGTACCGAGCAGCAGCATGTCCTCCCAGGGGAGGGCGAAGGTGATGCGGTACTTGTCGATCGGGGTCGCGAGCGCGGCCTTCCACGGGGCGGTGCGCCTGAGGACCAGGTGCGCGCCCTTGGAGAGCCGGATGGAGGGCGCCGCGCCCGCGTCCTCCATCGTGCGCAGATGGTCGACCCAGGGCCCGGTGGCGTTCAGCACCAGCCGGGCGTCGACACCGAACTCCGCCCCGTCCATCCGGTCGCGCAGCTCCGCGCCCGTCACCCGGCCCCGCGTGAAGCGCAGTCCGGTGACCTCGGCGTGGTTGAGGACGGTGGCGCCCGACTCGACGGCCGCGCGGACCGTCATCAGCGCCATCCGGGCGTCGTTCATCTGGTCGTCGCCGTACACGGCCACGGCCTTGAGGTTGTCCGTACGCAGTTCGGGCACGGCCCGCCGCGCCCTGGCCGGACTGATGACGTGTCCGACGCCGTCGCCGAACGCGGAGAGCGCGGAGTAGGCGAAGACGCCCGCTCCGAGCTTGGCCGCGCCGTGCGGTCCGCCTCGGTGGACCGGCAGATAGAAGGTGAGCGGGTTGGCCAGATGCGGTGCCACCTGTGTGGACACCGCCCGCCGCTCGAAGTGGTTCTCCGCCACCAGCCTCACCGCGCCGGTCTGCAGGTAGCGCAGTCCGCCGTGGAGCAGCTTGGAGGAGGCGGAGGAGGTGGCGCCGGCGAAGTCGCCGCCGTCCACCAGGGCCACCCGCAGTCCCGACTGGGAGGCATGCCAGGCGACGGAGATGCCCAGAATGCCGCCGCCGATCACCAGGAGGTCGTACGTCGCCTTCGACAGCTGTTCCCGGGTCTCGGCGCGGCTCGGCAGGGATCCGCCGGCCGGGTGCGTCCCCAGGGCGGGGGCGCTCTGCAGGGTGCTCATGCTTGCTCCTCTTCGGCTTGCGCCGTCTTCTTCGGCTCGTCAGCTGTCCGTCAGCTGTCGTCGTCGAGCCAGCCCTTGGTCCGCTCGACGGCTTTGAGCCAGTTCTTGTACTCGCGGTCGCGGGTCGCCGCCTCCATCCGGGGCGTCCACTCCGCGGCCCGGCGCCAGTTGGCGCGCAGCGTCTCGGTGTCCGGCCAGAAGCCCACGGCCAGACCGGCCGCGTAGGCGGCGCCGAGGCAGGTGGTCTCGGAGACCATGGGGCGCACCACGGGCGCGTCCAGGACGTCGGAGAGCGTCTGCATCAGCAGGTTGTTGGCGGTCATGCCGCCGTCGACCTTGAGCGCGGTCAGTTCGACGCCGGAGTCCTTGGTCATGGCGTCGCTGATCTCGCGGGTCTGCCAGGCCGTGGCTTCCAGCACGGCGCGGGCGATGTGCGCCTTGGTGACGTAGCCGGTCAGGCCGGCGATGACACCACGGGCGTCGGAGCGCCAGTGCGGAGCGAAGAGCCCGGAGAAGGCGGGCACGAAGTACGCGCCGCCGTTGTCCTCGACGGAGGAGGCCAGGGTCTCGATCTCGGGCGCGGAGCTGATCAGGCCCATCTGGTCGCGCATCCACTGGACCAGCGAACCGGTGACGGCGATGGCGCCCTCCAGCGCGTACACGGCCGGTTCGTCGCCGATGCGGTAACCGACGGTCGTCAGAAGGCCGTTGTACGAGTTGACCGGCTTGTGCGCGGTGTTCATCAGCATGAACGTGCCGGTGCCGTAGGTGGACTTGGCCTCGCCCTCGGCGAAACAGGTCTGGCCGAACAGCGCGGCCTGCTGGTCACCCAGCGCCGAGGCGACCGGGATGCCGTCCAGGACACCGCCCTTGGCGGTCCCGTAGACCTCGGACGAGGAGCGGATCTCCGGCAGCATGTTCTGCGGTACGCCGATCGAGGCACAGATATCCGGATCCCACTGGAGGCTGTCCAGCCGCATCAGCATCGTGCGGGAGGCGTTGGTGACGTCCGTGACGTGCACGCCGCCGTTCGTGCCGCCGGTCAGATTCCAGATGACCCAGGAATCCATGGTCCCGAAGAGGATGTCGCCGCGCTCGGCGCGCTCGCGCAGCCCCTCGACGTTGTCCAGCAGCCAGCGTGCCTTCGGTCCGGCGAAATAGCTCGCCAGCGGCAGACCGGTCTCGCGGCGGAAACGGTCCGGGCCGACGTTGCGGCCGAGTTCCTTGCAGAGCGCGTCGGTGCGGGTGTCCTGCCAGACGATCGCGTTGTGGACGGGCTCACCGGTGTTCTTGTCCCAGAGCATCGTGGTCTCGCGCTGGTTGGTGATGCCGATCGCCAGGACATCGGCGGAGGTGATGCCCGCCTTCTCGATGGCGCGGTCCACGACTTCCTGGACATTGGTCCAGATCTCGTTGGCGTCATGTTCCACCCAGCCCGGCTTGGGGAAGATCTGGGCGTGCTCCTTCTGGTCGACCGAGACGATGCGTCCGTCGACGTCGAAGACGATGCACCGGCTGGAGGTGGTGCCCTGATCGATGGCCGCGATGAACGGCCCTGGTCCGTGGGAGGAGGTTCCGGTGCTGGTGTCGCTCACGGTGTCAGCTCCTGCTCGGTGCGAACTCGGTGCGAAAGGGGAGACGAGCCTGCCCGGCTCACTTGAAGACCCAGTTGTAGTAGCCGGCGGCCGCCGCCGCGCCGATGATCGGCGCGACGACCGGGATCCAGGCGTAGCTCCAGTCGGAGCCGCCCTTGTTGGGCAGCGGCAGGAGCGAGTGCACGATGCGCGGGCCGAGGTCACGGGCCGGGTTGATGGCGTACCCCGTGGGGCCACCGAGCGAGAGGCCGATGCTCACCACGACGAAAGAGGTGATGAGGACGCCGAGAGTGCCGAGACCGTTGCCGGCGTTGTTCAGACCCTCGGTGAGGATCGCGATGACCAGGACGAACGTGCCGATGATCTCGGTCAGCATGTTCTGCGCCACGTTCCGGACCTCAGGGCCGGTGGAGAAGATGCCGAGGACCGGTCCCGCCTTCGGGGCCGTCTTCTGGTCGACGAGCCCCTCGACCTCGGGCTGCGCCCCGATGATCTCCGGGTCGGTCAGGTGGGCCGTGAACTGGCCCGCGTACGCCACCCAGACCAGAAAGGCGCCGGCCAGGGCGCCGCCCAGCTGGGAGCCGATGTACAGGGGCACGTTGACCCAGGTGATGCTGCCCGCGATGGCGAGACCGATGGTCAGCGCGGGGTTGAGCAGGGCACCGGAGACACCTGCCGAAAGGTAGGCGCCGACCATGACGGCGAAGCCCCAGCCGAAGCTGATGGCCAGCCAGCCGGCATTGCGCGCCTTGGAACGTTTGAGGACAACGGCGGCGACCACGCCACAGCCGAGCAGGACCAGCAAGGCGGTACCCGTGAACTCGCCGATGAAGATGTCGAAGCTGGACACCCGAGACTCCTTCGTCCAGGGGGGAGGCGCACCTCCGGCTCTCACCGGCGGTACGCGCCCTCAGGTAAGGGCGTACCGGCCCTCGGCGCTGTCGAACTCTATCCGTATTACCGAAATGTGTTCGACAATGCCGACCGATGCACGGCAGTTTTGTCCTGTGGTCAACACGCCGTCAAGGGTTCGGGACCGAAACCTCGATCAATACAGATGATCTGCCATCGGGTTCAGAACCGCCCGGCGCCGATGTCCCTGGAGACCGCGCGAGCGCACTCCCGGACCGCCGAAATCAGCTCGGAGCGCGGCTCTCCGGCGGGGGAGATCCGTTCCACCGCACCGGTGATGGCGATTGCTCCAACCGGCATCCGCCGCCGGTCGTGGATGGGGGCCGCCACCGCGGCCACCCCCTCCCAGGTCTCCTCGACGTCCGCGGCCCAGCCGCGCGCCCTGGTCAGATCGAGCACCGCCTCGAATTCCTCCAGACCGGTGACGGTCCGTGGAGTGAGGGCCGGACGATCGCCCTCGACGGCCTCGCTGTGCGCCACCGGGTCGTACGCCGAGAGCACCTTTCCCAGCGCGGTGGAGTGCAGCGGCTGCATCGCGCCCACCTCCAGCACCTGCCGGGAGTCGTCCGGCCGGAAGACGTGGTGGACGATCAGGACGCCCTGCTGGTGCATGACCCCCAGATGGACGCTCTCGCCGCTGGAACGGGCCAGATCATCCGTCCAGACCAGCGCGCGGGAGCGCAGCTCGTGCACGTCCAGATAGCTGTTCCCGAGCCGCAGCAGCTCGGCCCCCAGCTGATAGCGGCCGGACGCCGCGTCCTGCTCCACGAAGCCCTCCGCCTGAAGGGTCCGCAGGATGCCGTGCGCCGTCCCCTTGGCCAGGCCGACCGTGGAGGCGATGTCCGACAGGCCGAGCCGGCGCTCGCCGCCGGCGAGCAGCCGCAGCATCGCCGCCGCCCGTTCCAGCGACTGGATGTTCTTCGCCATCGGACCCGGACCTCCACCATGTTCGGCAGTGCTGAACAGTATCGGCCCATGCCGACTCCGTGCCGTGGAGTGAGTCTGCCAGGACCGCGTCACCTCATGATCCACCGGCGGGATGCGGACAGGATGCCGTCCATCGGCCGGGATGCCGCCCCGTAAGCGGCCCCGCACGGCTAGGCTGGCCGGGTGCGCCCGCCATCAGCGGGCGCAAAGCCGACAGCCGTCGCAGCCCCGGGAGAACTTTCATGTCCTCGTCGCCGACCCCTTCCCTCGACAGCCGGACCCGTATCGACGCCCTCCGCGAGGCGCTCGCCACCCGTGTGGTGGTGGCGGACGGCGCGATGGGCACGATGCTCCAGGCACAGGATCCGACTCTGGAGGACTTCCAGGACCTGGAAGGCTGCAACGAGATCCTGAACGTGACACGCCCGGACATCGTCCGTTCCGTGCACGAGGAGTACTTCGCGGTCGGCGTCGACTGTGTGGAGACCAACACGTTCGGCGCGAACCTCGCCGCGCTGGGGGAGTACGACATCCCCGAGCGGGTCTTCGAGCTCTCCGAGTCGGGAGCCAGGATCGCCCGCGAGGTGGCCGACGAGTTCACCGCCTCCACCGGTCAGCAGCGCTGGGTGCTCGGCTCGATGGGCCCCGGCACCAAGCTGCCGACCCTGGGCCACGCCCCCTACACCGAGCTCCGCGACGCCTACCAGCAGAACGCCGAGGGCATGATCGCCGGCGGCGCGGACGCGCTGCTGGTGGAGACCACCCAGGACCTGCTGCAGACCAAGGCCGCCGTCCTCGGCGCCCGCCGGGCGCTGACAGCCACCGGCACGAGCCTGCCGATCATCTGCTCGGTGACGGTCGAGACCACCGGCACCATGCTGCTCGGCTCGGAGATCGGCGCGGCCCTGACCGCGCTGGAACCGCTGGGCATCGACATGATCGGCCTCAACTGCGCCACCGGCCCCGCCGAGATGAGCGAGCACCTGCGCTACCTCGCCCGGCACTCCAGGATCCCGCTCTCCTGCATGCCCAACGCCGGCCTCCCGGTGCTCGGCAAGAACGGCGCGCACTACCCGCTCTCGGCGGGCGAACTGGCCGACGCCCAGGAGACCTTCGTCCGCGAGTACGGCCTCTCCCTGGTGGGCGGCTGCTGCGGTACGACCCCCGAGCACCTGCGCCAGGTCGTCGAGCGGGTGCGCGGAGCAGCCGTCACGGCGCGCGAGCCGCACCCCGAGCCGGGGGCCGCGTCCCTGTACCAGACGGTGCCGTTCCGCCAGGACGCCTCGTTCCTCGCCATCGGTGAGCGGACCAACGCCAACGGGTCGAAGAAGTTCCGCGAGGCCATGCTGGAGGGCCGCTGGGACGACTGCGTGGAGATGGCCCGCGGCCAGATCCGCGAGGGCGCCCACCTGCTCGACCTCTGCGTCGACTACGTCGGCCGGGACGGCGTCGCCGACATGGCCGAGCTGGCCGGCCGGTTCGCCACCGCCTCCACCCTGCCGATCGTGCTGGACTCCACCGAGCTGAACGTCCTCCAGGCCGGCCTGGAGAAGCTCGGTGGCCGCGCCGTCATCAACTCGGTCAACTACGAGGACGGCGACGGCCCCGAGTCGCGCTTCACCAAGGTCACCGAACTGGCCGTCGAACACGGCGCCGCGCTCATCGCGCTGACCATCGACGAGGAGGGCCAGGCCCGTACCCCCGAACACAAGGTCGCCATCGCCGAGCGGCTGATCGACGACCTGACCGGCAACTGGGGCGTGCACGAGTCGGACATCCTCATCGACACCCTGACCTTCACCATCTGCACCGGTCAGGAGGAGTCCCGCAAGGACGGCATCGCCACCATCGAGGCGATCCGCGAACTCAAGCACCGTCACCCCGACGTCCAGACCACGCTGGGCCTGTCCAACATCTCCTTCGGCCTCAACCCCGCCGCCCGTATCGTCCTCAACTCCGTCTTCCTCGACGAGTGCGTCAAGGCCGGTCTGGACTCGGCGATCGTGCACGCCTCGAAGATCCTGCCCATCGCGCGGCTGGACGAGGAGCAGGTCAAGGTCGCTCTCGACCTGATCCACGACCGGCGGGCCGAGGGATACGACCCGCTGCAGAAGCTCATGGAGCTGTTCGAGGGCGTCAACACCCAGTCCATGAAGGACGGCCGGGCCGAGGAACTGCTCGCGCTGCCGCTGAACGAGCGCCTGGAGCGGCGCATCATCGACGGCGAGAAGAACGGCCTGGAAGCCGACCTCGACGAGGCGCTCCGCACCCGGCCCGCTCTCGACATCGTCAACGACACGCTGCTGAACGGCATGAAGGTCGTCGGTGAACTGTTCGGTTCCGGCCAGATGCAGCTGCCGTTCGTGCTCCAGTCCGCCGAGGTCATGAAGACGGCCGTGGCGCATCTCGAACCGCACATGGAGAAAGTCGCCGACGGCGAGGAGGAGGTCGGCAAGGGCACCATCGTGCTCGCCACCGTGCGCGGCGACGTCCACGACATCGGCAAGAACCTTGTCGACATCATCCTCTCCAACAACGGCTACAACGTCGTGAACCTGGGCATCAAGCAGCCCGTCTCCGCGATCCTGGAGGCCGCCGAGGAGCACAAGGCGGATGTCATCGGCATGTCCGGCCTGCTGGTGAAATCGACCGTGATCATGAAGGAGAACCTGCAGGAGCTGAACCAGCGGAAGATGGCGGCCGATTACCCCGTCATCCTCGGCGGCGCGGCACTGACCAGGGCGTACGTCGAGCAGGACCTGCACGAGATCTACGAGGGCGAAGTCCGCTACGCCCGCGACGCGTTCGAGGGGCTGCGCCTGATGGACGCCCTCGTCGCCGTCAAGCGCGGTGTCCCCGGCGCCACCCTTCCCGAGCTCAAGCAGCGCCGGGTCAGGGCCACGGCCGGCGTGGTCGTGGAGGAGCGCCCCGAGGAGGGCGCGGTCCGCTCGGACGTCTCCGTCGACAACCCGGTCCCGACGCCGCCCTTCTGGGGAACCCGTGTCGTCAAGGGCATCCAGCTCAAGGAGTACGCCTCCTGGCTGGACGAGGGGGCGCTCTTCAAGGGCCAGTGGGGCCTGAAGGAAGCACGCAAGGGCGGCCCCAGCTACGACGAACTGGTGGAGAGCGAGGGCCGGCCCCACCTGCGTGGCTGGCTGGAGCAGATGCACACGCGGAACCTGCTGGAAGCCGCCGTCGTCTACGGCTACTTCCCCTGCGTGTCCAAGGGCGACGACCTCATCCTCCTCAACGAGGACGGCTCCGAGCGCACCCGCTTCACCTTCCCGCGCCAGCGCCGCGGCCGCCGGCTCTGCCTGGCCGACTTCTTCCGCCCGGAGGAGTCCGGGGAACGCGATGTGGTCGGCCTCCAGGTCGTCACCGTCGGCTCGAAGATCGGTGAGGCCACCGCCGAGCTGTTCGAGGCCAACGCGTACCGCGACTACCTCGAACTGCACGGCCTCTCCGTCCAGCTCGCCGAGGCACTCGCCGAGTACTGGCACGCCCGGGTCCGCTCCGAACTCGGTTTCGCCGGCGAGGACCCGTCCGAGGTCGAGGACATGTTCGCCCTGAAGTACCGGGGCGCCCGCTTCTCGCTCGGCTACGGCGCCTGCCCCGACCTGGAGGACCGCGCGAAGATCGCCGAACTGCTGGAGCCCGAGCGGATCGGCGTACACCTCTCCGAGGAGTTCCAGCTCCACCCCGAGCAGTCCACCGACGCCATCGTCATCCACCACCCCGAGGCGAAGTACTTCAACGCGCGGTGACCCGGTCCGGGCGTGCGGTGACCCGGTCCGGGCGTGCGGTGACCCCGTCCGGCGTGCGGTGACCCGGTCCAGCTCGCGCCGCCCCGGTCCGGACCGGGGCGCCGTAACCGGTTCGCTCCGAGATCGTCGTTATGGGCGGATGAGTCGTACACTGGTCGGTCCAGCGCAGGCCGGTCGCCTGTCCCGAGGGGAAACCCGTCGGGCAGGCGACCGGCCTTCTCGTCCCTCTTGGAGGTGTGCCGGATGACCAGTACGGTCCCCGCGTCCCTGACCCGAACGGCCGAAGGTTCAGCCCTGCAGGCAGTCCTCCTCGACATGGACGGCACCCTGGTCGACACCGAGGGATTCTGGTGGGATGCCGAGGTCGACGTCTTCAAGGACCTCGGATACGTCCTCGACGAGGCATGGCGCGAGGTGGTCGTGGGCGGTCCCATGACCCGCAGTGCCGGCTTCCTCATCGAGGCCACCGGTGCCACCGTCACCCTCGCCGAGCTGACCGTGCTGCTCAACGACAAGTTCGAGGAACGCATCGGGCGCGGGGTGCCGATGATGCCCGGCGCGGCGAGACTCCTCGCCGAGCTGTCCGCGCACGGCATGCCCACCGCCCTCGTCTCCGCCTCGCACCGGCGCATCATCGACCGGGTCGTGGACTCGCTCGGGCCCGAGCACTTCGCGCTCACCGTGGCGGGCGACGAGGTACCCCGGACAAAACCGCACCCCGACCCGTATCTGATCGCCGCACGCGGGCTGGGCGCGGCCCCGTCCGGCTGCGCCGTGATCGAGGACACCGCCACCGGGGTGGCCGCCGCCGAGGCCGCCGGCTGCCGGGTGGTCGCCGTGCCGTCCGTCGCCCCGATCGCACCCGCCCAGGGCCGCGTGATCGTCCGGTCGCTCGAAGAGGTCGACCTGGTATTTCTGCGGGGCCTGATGACACGCGGCAACTGATCCGTACACCGAGAGTCGCCCGCGAATGCGACTGGAAACTCTCGGCATTGGCCCGTGTATTTTCCGTGACCCCGGCGCCCGCAATCGCGATCTCCACAAAAGGCGCCGGGGGTGAGCTTTATCACGTGCGACCTCGTCGACAGGGGCGGCCGAAACTGATCCACGCCCAGCTGAGGGGGGCTCGGCCGAGGCTTTGTGTCCCGGTTGGTGAAGGCGTGTACGAAACATTCCGGAGTCCGTATATCCAAGTGCCGCGATAAGCGATCACCGTGCGATTACGTTTCAACTCGGTCCCGGTCCAGCATTCTTGGCGGCCCGGACTAATCTCATGAACGAGTACTTCGCCGCATCAACGACGTGTCCCGACGGCCATCGAGTCGCCATCCACACGGGACCGATCGCCCTGTATCCCGGCCCGATCACGCTGCCCCGAACAGGCGGACGCGGCGGAGTCTCCCAAGCACACCGCTGTATCTCCGTGCCGGATGAGGGAGTACGTCCAGGATGAACCGCAAGACTTTGGTGCTGTCGGCCGTGATCGGCCTGCTCGCGCCCGTGCTCGCCGGCTGCGGCGACTCGGAGGGTGGCTCCGGCGGCGGTGAGGCCATTGTCGTGGGCACCACGGACCAGTACATCGCCACGAAGGACGGTCCGGCCCCCCTGGACCCCGCCTTCGCGTACGACATCGGTTCCTGGAACGTGCTCCGCCAGACCCTGCAGACGCTGATGCACGTGCCGCGCGGGGGTGGTGAGCCGGTGCCCGAGGCCGCCTCCAAGTGCTCGTTCACGGACCGCGAGAACGAGAGCTACCGCTGCACCCTGCGCGAGGGACTCAAGTTCGCCGACGGCAGCGCTGTCACCGCCGACGACGTGAAGTTCTCCATCCAGCGCGTCCTCGACATCGACGACCCCAACGGCGCGACCGGTCTGCTGATCAACATCGACACGATGGAGACCAACGGCGACTCCGAGATCGTCTTCCATCTCAAGACACCTGACGCGACCTTCCCGTACAAGCTCTCCACCCCGATCGCCGGCATCGTCAGCCCGAAGGTCTACGACGGGAAGAAGCTCCGCGCCGGCTTCGAGATCGACGGCTCCGGCCCGTACACCTTCAAGGCCGAGGTCAAGGATGACGCGGTCGTCAAGGCGGTCTTCACGAAGAACCCCAACTACAAGGGCGACCTCAAGGTCCAGAACAGCAAGGTCGAGCTCAAGAGCTTCCCCGACGCCAATGCCATGGGCGCGGCGCTCGACGGGAGCGAGATCGATGTCATGACCCGTGCCATGTCACCCGAGCAGATACAGGACCTGGTCGAGAAGCCCAAGGAGGGTATCCAGCTCACCGAGACACCGGGCCTCGAAATCCGCTACCTCGTCTTCCAGACGGACACCGAGCCCGTGAAGGACAAGGCGGTGCGCCAGGCCATCGCGCGCATCATCGACCGCGGCCAGATCGTCACCAAGGTGTACGGCGCCATGGCCGAACCGCTGTACTCGCTGACCCCCTCGAGCATCGCCACGCACACCAACTCGTTCTTCAACAAGTACGGCGACCCGAACCCGGCGGAAGCGGCCAAGCTGCTGGAGGGGGCCGGCATCGAAACGCCGGTGAAGTTCACCCTGCACTACACGACGGACCACTACGGCGAGGCGACGGCCAAGGAGTTCGAGACCATCCGGGATCAGCTCAACGCCACCAAGCTCTTCGACGTCAGCATCGAGGGCGCGCCGTGGAAGACCTTCGTGCCGGAGCGTACGAAGGGTGAGTACACGGCCTACGGCAGCGGCTGGTTCCCCGACTTCCCGGATCCCGACAACTACGTGGCGCCCTTCCTCGACAAGGACAACTTCCTCAACACGCCGTACGTCAACAAGACCGTGCGCGACAAGCTGATCCCGGAATCACGCCGCGAGGCCGACCGCAGCGCCGCCACGGACACCTTCGCCAAGATCCAGGACATCGTCGCCGAGGACGTGCCGATGCTGCCGCTCTGGCAGGGCAAGCAGTACATCGCGTCCCGCGACGACATCGCGGGTGTCGAGTGGGCGATCAACCCCTCCGCCGAACTTCTCGTCTGGGAACTGCGCCGAGGCTCGGGAACGTCCTGAACCGCTCCGGCCGCGCGGGCACCCGCCCGCGCGGCCGGCCACACGTTCCTGCCCGCTGACGCCGCCTCACCGCCGAACGCGTACCCGCCGTGTCACCGGTGTCACCGCTGTCACTGGCCGCCGGGGCGCACCAGGCCGCTCTCGTACGCGTACACCGCGGCCTGCACCCGGTCGCGCAGCCCCAGCTTCGTCAGCACATGGCCCACATGCGTCTTGACCGTCGTCTCGCTGACGAAGAGATCCGCGGCGATCTCCGCGTTGGACAGCCCCCGGGCGACCAGCTTGAGGACCTCGACCTCCCGCTCGGTCAGCGTGTTCAGTGCGTCCGGGACCTGCTCCTCGCCGGACGGCAGATGATCCGCGTACTTGTCGAGCAGCCGGCGCGTGACGCTGGGCGCCAGCATCGCCTCACCGGCCGCGACGACGCGGATGGCCTGCACCAGCTCATGGGCCGGGGCGTCCTTCAGCAGGAAGCCGCTGGCCCCCGCGCGCAGCGCCTCCACCACGTACTCGTCGAGGTCGAAGGTCGTCAGCACCAGTACCTTCGCCGGACCGTCCCGGCCAGGGCCGGTGATCTGGCGGGTCGCCTCGACCCCGTCCATCCGCGGCATCCGGATGTCCATCAGCACCACATCGGGCTGCAACGCCCGGACCTGCTCGATGGCCTGGAGACCGTCCCCGGCCTCACCGACGACCGCGATCTCGAACTCCGCCTCCAGGATCATCCGGAAGCCGGTGCGCAGCAGCGGCTGGTCATCGACCAGTAGGACACGGACAGTCACGGGGAACTCCTAGCCGGGAGAGGCACTGGACCGGCCCCATTCTGCCCTGCCCCACAGGGCCGGGCCCCGGTGGGCGGGAGCGGGCCCTACACCGCCTCCACGGCGGTTTAGGGCCGGGCCCCGGTGGGCGGGAGCGGGCCCTACACCGCCTCCACGGCGGTTTCCTCCGGAGTTTCCGCGGGGGTCTCCCCGGCGGAAACCCGGACCGGCGGAACGCTCAGCGGATACACCGGCGGCGTGCCGCCGAACTCCGGACACAGCGCCTGATGGTCGCACCAGCCGCACAGCTTGCTGGGCCGAGGCCGCCAGTCACCCGTCTCGGTGGCGAGTTTGATCGCGTCCCACAGCGCCAGCAGCTTGCGCTCCACCCGCTCCAGGTCCGCCTCCACCGGGTCGTACGTCACCACCTCGCCGCTGCCGAGGTACACCAGCTGCAGCCGGCGCGGCAGCACCCCCTTCAGCCGCCTGACCACCAGGGCGTAGAACGTCATCTGGAACAGCGCCCCCGCCGCGTACTCCGGGCGAGGTGCCTTGCCCGTCTTGTAGTCGACGATCCGCACCTCGCCGGTCGGTGCCACATCGACGCGGTCGATCACCCCGCGCAGCCGCAGCCCCGAATCCAGCTCCGTCTCGACGAACAGCTCACGCTCCGCCGGTTCCAGACGTGTCGGATCCTCCAGCGAGAACCACCGCTCGACCAGCCCCTCCGCCTCCGCCAGCCAGCGGGTCAGCCGCTCACCCTCCGTGTCCCGCCCGAACAGCTCGGCCAGCTCCGGCCGCGACTCCAGCAGCCGGTCCCACTGACCCGGGACCAGCGCCCTGGCCCGTGGCGCCGTGCGCTCGGCCGCCGGGGCGTCGAAGAGCCGCTCCAGCACGGCATGCACCAGCGTGCCGCGCGTCGCCGCCTCGCTCGGCTTCTCCGGCAGCTTGTCGATCACCCGGAACCGGTACAGCAGCGGGCACTGCATGAAATCGCTCGCACGCGACGGCGACAGCGAGGAGGGCGGCAGGCTCGTACTCATGACGCAGACCCTACGGCCCTCCACCGACAGCGAGCCGAATACCATCGACCACAGAGCCTCTCGCACCGCATGATCGAGCGAGCGGCACTGCCGCGACGAAGGGAACACGTGAAAGAGGACGACGAGAGCGGCGAGAGCGGGCGGCCCGGACCCGGCAAGGGGGAGGACGGCCCCGGCGGGAAGCCGTCGAAGCGCCAGGACCCCGGCGGCGGCATCCTCATGGGCCGCCCCTTCGGCGTGCCCGTGTACGTCGCACCCAGCTGGTTCGTGGTGGCCGCGCTCATCACCTGGATCTTCGGCGGCCAGCTCGACCGGGTCCTGCCCGAACTGGGCAACCTGCGCTATCTGGTCTCCCTCTTCTTCGCGGTCGCCTTCTACGCCTCCGTGCTCGTGCACGAACTGGCCCACACGGTCGCGGCCCTCCGCTTCAAGCTGCCGGTGCGCCGGATCCAGCTGCAGTTCTTCGGCGGGGTCTCCGAGATCGAGAAGGAGTCCGAGACGCCGGGCCGCGAGTTCGTCCTCGCCTTCGTGGGGCCCCTGCTGTCGCTGGTGCTCTCCGGGGTCTTCTACCTCGGCCTGCTCGCCGTCGAACCCGGTACGGTCCCCGGCGTCCTGCTCGCGGGACTCATGGTCTCGAACCTCATCGTCGCCGCCTTCAACCTGCTGCCCGGCCTTCCGCTGGACGGCGGCCGGATGCTGCGCGCCGTCGTTTGGAAGATCACCGGCAAACCCATGAGCGGCACCGTCGCCGCCGCCTGGACCGGCCGCGCGCTCGCCGTCGCCGTACTCATCGGCCTCCCGCTGCTCACCAGGACCGGCGCCCTCGGCACCTCACCCGCCGACATCAGCGGCACGGAGACCGTCACCGACGCGCTGCTCGCCGCCGTCCTCGCCGCGATCATCTGGACCGGTGCGGGCAGCAGCCTGCGGATGGCCAGGCTCCGCGAACACCTCCCCGAACTCCAGGCCCGCGCCCTCACCCGGCGCGCGGTACCCGTCGAAGCCGGCACCCCCCTCTCCGAGGCGTTGCGCCGCGCCAACGAGGCAGGCGCCCGCGCCCTCGTCGTCGTCGACGGCCACGGTGACCCGACGGGCCTCGTCCGGGAATCCGCGATCGTCGGCGTACCCCAGCACCGCCGCCCCTGGGTGGCGGTCAGCGGACTCGCGCAAGACCTCAACGACGGTATGAAGGTCCCCGCCGAACTGGCCGGAGAAGCCCTCCTCGACCGCCTCCGGGCCAGCCCCGCGACGGAGTACCTGGTGCTGGAGGAGAACGGCGAGATCTACGGCGTCCTGTCGACGGCCGATGTGGAGAAGGCGTTCGTAGCGGCCATGGCACGACCGTCATAAGGGGGCCGGTCTTTTTTGGGGCTCGGTTCGCCTCCGGGGCGCTTCGAGACCCCGCCGACAGTCGATCGTGCTCGGCCGCTCGTTCCTCACAGCCTCCGCGCGTTCTCCTTTTCGACGGGGCCGCGCCCCTTCGGCTCACTCGCCGGCCCACCGCCGGAAGGCCCCCCGCACACCCCAGGGAGCCCGTGTGTCGAGCCGACCAGGCCCGCACGCCCGCCGCCGGCGAGTGAGCCGAAGGGCGCGCCGCTGTCTAAGGGAGAGCGCGCGGAGGCCCCGAGGGACGAGGGGGCGAGCACGGTCGACCGTCGACAGGGGCATAAAGCGCCCGGAGGCGAACCGAGCCCCAAGAAGGAACGAACGGAGCCTCCAGAAAAAGCGGCTAAGCTTCAAACATGTCCGAACCGACCGGTGCCGCCCGTCGTCGCGGCCCCCTCAAGGTCGGGGACCAGGTCCAGCTCACCGACCCCAAGGGACGCCACCACACCTTCACGCTCGAAGCCGGGAAGAATTTCCACACCCACAAAGGGTCCTTCTCGCATGATGAGCTGATCGGTGCTCCCGAGGGCAGTGTTGTCCGCACCACGGGAAACGTCGCCTATCTCGCGCTGCGCCCCCTGCTCCCCGACTACGTCCTGTCCATGCCCCGCGGCGCCGCCGTGGTCTACCCGAAGGACGCCGGCCAGATCCTGGCCTTCGCCGACATCTTCCCCGGCGCACGCGTCGTCGAGGCGGGTGTGGGCTCCGGCTCGCTCAGCAGTTTCCTGCTGCGCGCCATCGGCGACCAGGGCATGCTGCACTCCTACGAGCGCCGCGAGGACTTCGCCGAGATCGCCCAGCGGAATGTGGAGCGCTACTTCGGCGAACCGCACCCCGCCTGGCAGCTGACGGTCGGTGACCTTCAGGACAATCTGTCGGACACGGACGTCGACCGCGTGATCCTGGACATGCTCGCCCCCTGGGAGTGCGTCGAGGCCGTCTCCAAGGCGCTCGTCCCCGGCGGCATCCTGTGTGCCTACGTCGCGACCACCACGCAGCTGGCCCGTACGGTGGAGACCATCCGGGAGTTCGGCACGTTCAACGAGCCGTCCGCCTGGGAGTCGATGATCCGCAACTGGCACGTCGAGGGTCTGGCCGTACGTCCGGATCACCGGATGATCGGCCACACCGGCTTCCTGGTGACCGCCCGGCGTCTCGCGGACGGCGTCGAGGCGCCGCAGCGCCGCCGCCGCCCCTCCAAGGGTTCGTACGGTGACGACTACGACGGCCCCGGCAAGGAGCTCGGCTCCCGAGGCTGATCCGAGCGCCGCGGCGCCCCCGCGGCGCCGCCCGCCAACACGATGACACCGCTGCCGAGTTCCCCGCTCAGACCGGGGAAGTCGGCGGCGGTTTCTTTATGTTGCCCTACGGACCCCCTGGTTCCGGGGCACTGTGACGTGTGGCACGATGCTGTCTCCCTCCCACCGTTGGTTGCCCGCCGGCACCGCCTTCCGAGGAGACATCCCGCGTGCAGATCCCCGACGTCCCCGGCCTCGCGCACACCAGGTCCGGCCCGCTGCACTGGCTCGCGACAGCGGGTGCGACGGCCGCTGTGGTGGCTCTGGCGGGTCTGGTGCAGCCCGGCGCCGCCACGGCGTCCCAGGGGGGCCCAGGGCCCGCCTCGACGGCCGCCCCGGGCGGTGCGCCGGTCGCCGCCCCCGATCCGGCCGGGGTGGACTTCCCGCTCGAATGCGGGGGAGCGGCCACGGTCGTGACGAAGACGGCCACGGGAGACCTCGACGGGAGCGGTACCCCGGAGACGGTGGCCGTGGTCCGCTGCGAGGCGGGGTCCGGCACCCCGCCCGATGGCGTGTATGTGCTGGCCGCGACCAAGGCGGACCAGGGGAACAGGCCGCGGGTCGTGGCCACCCTGGTGGACCCGGAGGACAAGCGGACCGTCGGCCCCGACTTCGCGGTACGCGACGGGGAGGTCCTGGCCACCCTGCTCGGCTACTCGGATCCGGATGTGCCGAGCTGCTGCCCCGACCAGGAGCAGCGGGTCTCCTGGAAGTGGCGGAACGGGGCGTTCGTCCGTAGCGAACAGCCCGGCGCGCGGAGCATGTGAGCACCACCGCGCCGAGCGTGTGAGCAACCCCTGGAGGGCCCGGGCCTCCGCCCGGCTCAGCCGGCGTCGGGGCCGTACACCTCGACCCTGTCCGAAACGCGCCGTACATGGATGCAGTCGCCCGGGCATTCCTTGGCCGAATCGACGACGTCACGCAACAGGGGAAGCGGTACGCGGGTGGTGGCGCCGGGGGACTGGAGCAGTTCGTCCTCCGGACTCTTCACATAGGCCAGGCCATCGATGTCCAGCTCGAAGACCTCGGGGGCATACTGGGCACAGATCCCGTCCCCGGTGCAGAGGTCCTGGTCGATCCAGACCTCCAGCGGTTCACCGGTTTCGGTGAAGCCTTCGGTGGGAGCCTCCTGCTGCACGGTCATCTCTCCTGCCGTTTACTGCGCCGGATGGCACGATCTGAAGTAAGTCGCGCCAGCCCTGACGGGTGTTGAACACTTCGACGATACAACCGGCCGCTTTCCGATGTTGATCGGTGGGTATTCCCCTGGCGTGAGGGAGAGCGCAAGGGTGAAGATCGGACAGACCTCGACAGTCTTTGTGATCTAGGGGTTTCAATCAGCACCCACCCAGGTAGGGTCAGGAAGCGTCCAGCTCCCCTTGGAGGAGGTGAGGACCGTGGCAGCCCACGACGACGACAACAACCGCGGCATCCGGCCCGTGCGGGGGTCAGAAGACCCAGCCGGCCAGGTTGCCTATCTCGAGCAGGAAATCGCCGTCCTGCGACGTAAGCTCGCCGACTCTCCGCGGCATACGAGGATTCTCGAAGAGCGGATCGTCGAGTTGCAGACGAACCTGGCGGGTGTGTCCGCGCAGAACGAGCGGCTCGCCAATACGCTCCGTGAGGCCCGCGATCAGATCGTGGCCCTCAAGGAGGAAGTCGACCGGCTCGCTCAGCCGCCGGCCGGCTTCGGGGTTTTTCTGCAGGCCAATGAGGACGGCACGGCCGATATCTTCACCGGGGGCCGCAAGCTCCGGGTGAACGTCAGCCCAAGCGTCGAGCTCGACGAGCTCAGGCGTGGCCAGGAAGTCATGCTCAATGAGGCGCTCAACGTGGTCGAGGCCATGGCGTACGAGCGGGCCGGGGACATCGTCACCCTCAAGGAGATCCTTGAGGACGGCGAGCGCGCCCTGGTGATCGGGCACACCGACGAGGAACGGGTGGTGCGGCTCGCCGAGCCTCTGCTGGACATCACCATCCGCCCCGGCGACGCCCTCCTGCTCGAACCCCGCTCCGGCTACGTCTATGAAGTGGTGCCGAAGAGCGAGGTCGAGGAGCTGGTCCTCGAAGAGGTCCCGGATGTCGACTACACCAAGATCGGCGGTCTGGGCGGCCAGATCGAGATGATCCGCGACGCGGTCGAGCTTCCGTACCTCTACCCGGACCTGTTCAAGGAGCACGAGCTGCGGCCGCCGAAGGGCATCCTGCTCTACGGTCCGCCCGGCTGCGGAAAGACACTGATCGCCAAGGCCGTGGCCAACTCCCTGGCCAAGAAGGTCGCCGAGGTGACCGGACGGCCGGCGGGGAAGAGCTACTTCCTCAACATCAAGGGCCCCGAGCTTCTCAACAAGTACGTCGGTGAGACCGAGCGGCACATTCGCCTGATCTTCCAGCGTGCCCGGGAGAAGGCGAGCGAGGGCACCCCCGTCATCGTCTTCTTCGACGAGATGGAATCCCTCTTCCGCACCCGCGGGACCGGTGTCAGCTCGGACGTGGAGAACACCATCGTCCCGCAGCTGCTCGCCGAGATCGACGGTGTGGAGGGCCTGGAGAACGTCATCGTCATCGGCGCCTCCAACCGCGAGGACATGATCGACCCCGCGATCCTGCGGCCCGGCCGGCTCGATGTGAAGATCAAGATCGAGCGTCCGGACGCGGAGGCCGCGAAGGACATCTTCGCCAAGTACCTGACCTCCTCGCTGCCGCTGCACGTGGACGACGTCTCCGAGCACAAGGGCTCGAAGGACGCCGCGACGCACGGCATGATCCAGTCCGTCGTCGAGCAGATGTACGCGGAGTCCGAGGAGAACCGCTTCCTCGAGGTCACGTACGCCAACGGCGACAAGGAAGTCCTCTACTTCAAGGACTTCAACTCCGGCGCGATGATCCAGAACATCGTCGACCGGGCCAAGAAAATGGCCATCAAGGCATTCCTCGACCACAACCAGAAGGGTCTCCGGGTCTCCCATCTCCTCCAGGCTTGCGTGGACGAGTTCAAGGAGAACGAGGACCTGCCGAACACCACCAACCCGGACGACTGGGCCCGTATCTCCGGTAAGAAGGGCGAGCGGATCGTGTTCATCCGCACCCTGGTGACCGGAAAGCAGGGCGCGGACTCGGGACGCTCCATCGACACGGTGGCGAACACCGGTCAGTACCTGTAAAAGCGCGGACCGGCTGCGGATGTCCGGACGGGCATCCGCAGCCGGTCGTTTTCCACGCACCGTCCATCACACCGGGCCGATGACGGACATGATGTCCCCGTCATCGCGGAGGCGTCTGGTGCCCCGACCGGCACTAGGCTCTTTCGTACCGCCGCGTCGCGCAGTGCGGGGACGGGCACCGCACACGCACAGGAGAGACAGCGGTACTTGAGCGCCGCTCCCGGAGGGGAGCGCCGCCGGGCAAGGAGGGCCGCATGACCGTACGGCGAGTAATGGGCATCGAGACGGAGTACGGCATCTCCGTCCCGGGCCACCCGAACGCCAATGCCATGCTCACCTCGTCCCAGATCGTCAACGCCTACGCGGCGGCGATGCACCGGGCGCGTCGCGCCCGCTGGGACTTCGAGGAGGAGAACCCGCTGCGGGACGCCCGCGGCTTCGACCTCGCCCGCGAGACGGCCGACTCCAGCCAGCTCACCGACGAGGACATCGGCCTGGCCAACGTGATCCTCACCAATGGCGCGCGGCTGTACGTGGATCACGCGCACCCCGAGTACAGCTCCCCCGAGATCACCAACCCGCGGGACGCCGTCCTCTGGGACAAGGCCGGCGAGCGGATCATGGCCGAGGCGGCCGAGCGCGCGGCCCAGCTCCCGGGTGCCCAGCCCATCCACCTGTACAAGAACAACACCGACAACAAGGGCGCGTCCTACGGCACGCACGAGAACTACCTGATGAAGCGGGAGACCCCCTTCTCGGACATCGTGCGCCATCTGACGCCGTTCTTCGTCTCCCGGCAGGTCGTCACCGGTGCGGGCCGGGTCGGCATCGGCCAGGACGGCCATGAGCACGGCTTCCAGATCAGCCAGCGCGCGGACTACTTCGAGGTCGAGGTGGGTCTGGAGACGACCCTCAAGCGCCCCATCATCAACACCCGGGACGAACCGCACTCGGACGCGGAGAAATACCGCCGGCTGCATGTGATCATCGGCGACGCCAACCTGTCGGAGATCTCCACCTATCTCAAGCTCGGGACGACCTCGCTCGTCCTTTCCATGATCGAGGACGGTTTCATCAAGGTCGACCTCGCCGTCGACCAGCCGGTCCGCACGCTCCACCAGGTCTCGCACGACCCCACGCTGGCGCGGCTGATCACGCTCCGCAGCGGCCGGACACTCACCGCTGTCCAGCTCCAGATGGAGTACTTCGAGCTGGCCAGAAAATACGTCGAGGAGCGGTACGGCGCCGACGCCGACGAGCAGACCAAGGACGTCCTGGGCCGCTGGGAGGACACGCTCAACCGGCTGGAGAGCGATCCCATGAGCCTGTCCGGCGAACTCGACTGGATCACCAAGCGGGAGATCCTGGAGGGCTACCGACGCCGGGACGGCCTGGACTGGGACTCGGCACGCCTGCACCTCGTGGATCTGCAGTACGCCGACGTACGGCCCGAGAAGGGCCTCTACAACCGTCTGGTGGCCCGCGGCAAGATGCGGCGGTTGCTGGACGACCAGGACGTCGAGCGGGCCAGGACGAAGCCTCCTGAGGACACCCGGGCGTACTTCCGGGGCCGCTGTCTGGAGCAGTACGCGGACGACGTGGCCGCCGCGTCCTGGGACTCGGTCATCTTCGACCTGCCGGGCCATGACTCGCTGCAACGGGTGCCCACGCTGGAGCCGCTGCGCGGTACCCGTGAGCACGTCGAGGGACTGCTCGACCGGTGCCGGACCGCGGAGGAACTGGTCCGGGTGCTCTCCGGAGGCTGAAATGGCCTCCGTCCGGGAATCATGGAGGTGGGCCTCGTGCGTTGCGAGAAGTACGGGGCCGATGTCGGACCCTGCTTGTAGGGTCGGATCTTGAAGGTCACATCGAGCGGGGCGAACCGAGCGGGGTGAGGGATATGGCGACCAAGGACACCGGCGGCGGTCAGCAGAAGGCGACGCGTTCCACGGAGGAGGTCGAGGAGCAGGCGCAGGAGGCGCAGGCTTCCGAGGACCTCAAGGAGCGCCAGGAGAAGCTGTCCGACGACGTCGACTCCGTCCTGGACGAGATCGACGACGTCCTCGAAGAGAACGCCGAGGACTTCGTTCGCTCCTTCGTCCAAAAGGGCGGCGAGTAGCGGCTCTTGTCCGTCCCGGTATCTCCGGCGAAAGCCGGACGCACCGGGGCGGATGAGCGGCGACGGCGCGGGTAAGGTCCGTGCACAGATCCAAAGATCGGCCCGGCCGTCAGCGGCGGGCCGCCGCCCATCCGGAAGGAAACGTGTGGAAGCCAACCCTCGTAGCACCGGGCGTCTGCCGGCAGCCTTCCTGACGCCCGGCTCGTCCTCGTTCATGGACTTCCTGTCCCAGCAGTCGCCGGACATGCTTCCCGGCAAGCGTTCGCTGCCGCCCCTGCAGGGGGCGATCGAGGCGCCGCACGGCACGACGATCGTCGCGGTGACGTTCCCCGGTGGTGTGGTCCTCGCCGGTGACCGGCGCGCGACCATGGGCAACATGATCGCGCAGCGCGACATCGAGAAGGTCTTCCCGGCCGACGAGTACTCGGCCGTGGGTATCGCCGGCACCGCCGGTCTCGCCGTGGAGATGGTCAAGCTCTTCCAGCTGGAGCTGGAGCACTTCGAGAAGGTCGAAGGCGCGCAGCTCTCCCTGGAGGGCAAGGCCAACCGGCTCTCCACGATGATCCGCAGCAACCTGGCCATGGCCATGCAGGGACTGGCCGTCGTGCCGCTCTTCGCGGGCTATGACGTGGATCGCGAGCGGGGCCGCATCTTCTCGTACGACGTGACCGGCGGCCGCTCCGAGGAGCTGGGCTACGCGTCCACCGGTTCCGGCTCGATCTTCGCCCGTGGAGCGATGAAGAAGCTCTACCACGGGGAGCTGACGGAGCAGCAGGCCACCACGCTCGTCATCCAGGCGCTGTACGACGCCGCGGACGACGACTCGGCGACGGGCGGCCCCGACGTGGCCCGCCGGATCTACCCCATCGTCACCGTCATCACCGAGGACGGTTTCCGGAGGCTGACCGAGACGGAATCCTCCGAGATCGCCCGGGCGATCCTGGAGCGCCGGATGGAGCAGCCCGACGGCCCGCGCGCCGCGCTGCTCTGATACCGCCCTCTTCTGAATAAACATGCCACTGACAGAAAGGGACGGATAGCCGGTGTCGACGCCGTTCTATGTCTCACCCCAGCAGGCGATGGCCGACCGGGCGGAATACGCCCGTAAGGGCATCGCCCGCGGTCGCAGCCTGGTTGTGCTGCAGTACGCCGACGGCATTGTCTTCGTCGGTGAGAACCCGTCCCGCGCGCTGCACAAGTTCAGCGAGATCTACGACCGGATCGGTTTCGCGGCCGCCGGCAAGTACAACGAGTACGAGAATCTGCGGATCGGCGGCGTCCGCTACGCCGATCTGCGCGGATACACCTATGACCGTGACGATGTGACGGCCCGTGGTCTGGCCAACGTCTACGCCCAGACGCTCGGCACGATCTTCTCCAGTGCCGGTGAGAAGCCGTACGAGGTGGAGCTGGTCGTCGCCGAGGTCGGCGCCACGGCGGACGGCGACCAGATCTACCGGCTGCCCCACGACGGCTCGATCGTCGACGAGCACGGCTCGGTCGCGGTCGGTGGCAGCTCGGAGCAGATCAGCACCTTCCTGGACCAGCAGCACCGTGAGGGCATGTCGCTCGCCGAGGCGCTGAAGCTGGCGGTCCAGGCACTGTCCCGGGACACCAACGGCAGTGAGCGGGAGATCCCCGCCGAGCGGCTCGAAGTGGCGGTCCTGGACCGCACACGGCCGCAGCAGCGCAAGTTCAAGCGGATCGTCGGCCGCCAGCTCGCCCGCCTGCTGGAGGCGGACGGCGCCGCGTCCACCCCGACCGACGCCCCCTCCGACATCGAGGAGGCGGCGGACACCGACGACTGACCGGTGCCCGCAGTGCCCGCCCGTGCCCCGGCCCGCCCACGCGCTCCGGGGCACCGGCATGTCCGGGGCAGCTCCGTCCGGGGCACACGGCCTGTCCGGGCGGCCTGTCCGGGCACGGCCGTGACCGGGTAACCCGGGTGCCGGTGCCGTGAAGCGACCTCAGGGGCGTCCGGCGGCCGAGGGGGGCGCTGTCGAGCCGCGGACCACCAGGGAGACCGGCAGCTCGCTGTCCTCGGGCTCCCGGCCGTCCAGGACGGCCAGCAGCGCCGTCATGCCGCGCTCGCCCACCTGTTCGGCCGGCAGTCGTACCGTCGTCAGCTCCGGCTCCACCGCCCTGGCGAGTGCCAGGTCGTCGTAGCCGGTGACGGAGACGTCCTCCGGCACCCGCAGGCCCAGCCGCCGTACCGCCTTGCAGGCACCCGCCGCCAGGATGTCGCCGTCGCAGACCAGTGCCGTGGGCCGGGGCCCCGGGCCGGTCAGGGCGTGTTCGGCGGCCGCCCGCCCGGCGTCCACCTCCAGCGGGGCGGACACCGTTCGCAGGATCGCGTCCGGCACACCTCGTACGGCGGCGGCCAGCGCCCCGGCGCGGACGTCGAAGGTCCAGGAGGGCACGGCCGAGGCGAGATGGACGAGGCGCCGGTGGCCGAGGTCCAGCAGATGCTCCGTCACCTGCCGCATCCCGTCGGCGATGTCGAGGTTGACCCGGGCCGCGGCCCCCGGCGCCGCAGGGTCGCTGTCCAGCATCACCAGTGGCAGATCGGCGCCGCGTATCGCGTCCAGCGCGTCGGTCGCCATCGAGGACGCGATCACCCCGTCCAGTGCGGCCCGAGCCGAGGCGAAGGGGTCCGTGGCGGGCCCGATCCCGGCGGGGGAGGGATAGAGGACCACCCCGAAGCCGTGCTCCGCGGCGACCTCGGCCGCCCCCGTGTAGACCCGGGCGAAGAACTCGTTGGTCAGCGCGGGCACGACCAGGAGGGCCGTCCTGGTCCGGCCCAGGCGCAGATTGCGGGCCGCGAGATTGGGCCGGTAACCGAGTGAGAGCGCCGCCTCCCGAACCAGCCCGGCCGTCCGCTCCGAGACCCGTCCCGGCCACTTGTCGCCGAGGACGAGCGAGACCGTGGCCTGGGACACGCCCGCGGCCCGCGCCACGTCCCTGCTGGTCGGTCTCGCGGGCTGCGCTGTCATGGGTACCGCTCTCCGTGGTGTTCGTCATCGGTGTTCGTGATCGGTGTTCGCCGCGTTCGTGGTGTTCATCGCGTTCGTCGGCAGGGCGGCACCGGCTCTTCGTCGGAGGCCATCCCGGTTCGCCCGGGCCGTCCGGCGTGACGCCGGGGGTGGACCCGTGGGCTGCGCACATGGTACGTATGACGACGACGTTATACGTAAAACCCCGGTCGAACGCCGGAGAAGAGAGGCGGGACATGGCCGCGGGATACGCAGACATCCTCAAGGCGCCCCATGCCACACGGCTGCTCGCCGGCACGCTGGTGGGCCGGCTGCCGAACGCCACGGCCCCGATCGCCATCGTGCTGCTCGTCCGGGCGGCCGGCGGGAGCTACAGCCTGGCCGGCGCCCTCGCGGCGGTGTACGGCATCGCCAACGCCGTGGGGCAGCCGCTGCTGGGCCGGGCCGTGGACCTCTACGGCCAGCCACGGGTGCAGCTGCCCGCGGCCGTCGTCTCCGCCCTGGGCGCGGTCCTGCTCGTCGTCGCCGGGACCGGATCGCCGGGGTTCGCCTACATCGCCGTGGCGGTCGCGGGCCTCTTCACCCCGCCCCTCGAAGGCGGTCTGCGGGCCCTGTGGCCGAACATCCTGGGGGGCGAGGAACGCGTCCACCGGGCCTACGCGATGGACGCCGTCGCCCAGGAAGTGATGTTCACGGTCGGCCCGCTCCTCGTCACCCTGCTGGTCGCGCTCCGGTCCCCTGCCGCCGCGCTGCTCGTCCTCAACGCGATCGGCGTACTCGGCGCCCTGTCCGTGGTCCTGTCCGAGCCCTCCCGTACCTGGCGCTCGGCGCCCCGTGAGGCGCACTGGCTCGGCGCCCTGCGCTCACCCGGGCTGCTCGCCCTGCTCGGCGCGTTCCTCTTCGTGGGCATCGCGCTCGGCTCGATCACGGTGGCGGGCGTCGCCTACGCCGACGACCACGGCCGCGCCTCCGTGTACGGCTGGCTGATGGCCGCCCTCGGGCTCGGCGCGCTGATCGGCGGGTCGGTGTACGGCGCCCGGCAGTGGTCCGGCACCCCCGAGCGCAGACTCCGCGTCATCGTCGCCCTGCTGGCCCTCGGCTATCTGCCGCTGATACTCACCCCGGGGGTCGTCGCGATGACCGCGCTCGCCGTCCTCGCGGGTGTCTTCCTCGCACCGGCCATCGCCTGCGCCTTCATCGTCGTCGACCGGCACGCCCCGCGAGGCACCGTCACCGAGGCCTTCTCCTGGCTCGTCACCACCTTCGGCGTCGGCGCGGCACTGGGAACGGCGGTGGCGGGCCCCGCCGTCGAATTCGGCGGAACCTCCGCGAGTTTCGCGGTCGCGGGGGCCGGCGGAATCGCCGCTCTGCTGGTGCTGCTGGCCACCCAGCGGGTCCTCGTGGCTCCCGTACGTCCTTCTGAAGACATCACCCGAACGGAAAATGATCGAAACGGTGCGGCCCAACCCGGTTTCAGCTCAGGTCATCAGGCGTAATGTTCAGACATGGACCGCCGCATTTTCGGGCTGGAGAACGAGTACGGCGTCACGTGCACGTTCAGGGGACAGCGCCGACTGTCACCTGACGAAGTGGCGCGCTACCTCTTCCGCCGTGTTGTCTCATGGGGCCGCAGCAGCAATGTCTTCCTGCGGAACGGCGCCCGCCTCTACCTGGACGTGGGTTCGCACCCGGAGTACGCGACTCCGGAATGCGACGACGTGACCGAACTGGTCACCCACGACAAGGCCGGCGAGCGCATTCTCGAGGGTCTGCTCGTCGATGCCGAACGACGCCTGCACGAGGAGGGGATCGCGGGCGACGTCTATCTCTTCAAGAACAACACCGACTCGGCGGGAAACTCCTACGGCTGCCACGAGAATTACCTCGTCGCCCGCCATGGGGAATTCTCCCGGCTCGCGGACATCCTCATTCCCTTCCTCGTCACCAGACAGCTCATCTGCGGGGCGGGCAAGGTGCTGCAGACCCCCCGGGGCGCGGTCTACTGCGTCAGCCAGCGTGCCGAGCACATCTGGGAGGGCGTCAGCTCCGCCACCACCCGCTCCCGTCCGATCATCAACACCCGGGACGAGCCGCACGCCGACGCGGAGCGCTACCGCCGTCTGCACGTCATCGTCGGCGACTCGAACATGTCCGAGACGACCATGCTGCTCAAGGTCGGGGCCACCGACCTCGTGCTGCGCATGATCGAGGCGGGCACGGTGATGCGTGACCTCACCCTGGAGAACCCCATCCGGGCGATCCGTGAGGTCAGCCACGACCTCACCGGCCAGCGCAAGGTGCGCCTGGCGAGCGGCCGTGAGGCCTCCGCCCTGGAGGTCCAGCGGGAGTACTACGAGAAGGCCGTGGACTTCGTGGATCGCCGGGGTATCCGCACCGGCACCGTCGCGCAGGTCCTGGAGCTCTGGGGTCGCACGCTCGACGCGATCGAGGCCGAGGACCTCGACCGGATCTCCACCGAGATCGACTGGGTGATGAAGTACCAGCTGATCGAGCGGTACCGGGCCAAGCACAACATGACCATGTCGCATCCGCGGGTCGCTCAGATAGACCTCGCCTACCACGACATCCACCGCCGTCGTGGCCTCTACTACCTGCTGGAGAAGAAGGGCCAGGCCGCCCGGATCTGCAACGACCTGAAGATCTTCGAGGGCAAGTCCGTGCCCCCGCAGACCACCAGGGCGCGGCTGCGCGGCGACTTCATCCGCCGGGCCCAGGAGCAGCGCCGGGACTTCACCGTGGACTGGGTGCATCTCAAGCTCAACGACCAGGCGCAGCGCACGGTGCTCTGCAAGGACCCGTTCCGTTCCGTGGACGACCGGGTGGAGAAGCTGATCGCCGGCATGTGACCGGTGGGACACGGCCGGGCCCCGTACGTACCTGTACGGGGCCCGGCCGCGTCCCCTGGGAGGATGAAGCCCGGGCACGCGCGGGGAACCCCCGGCGCCGCGGCCGCGCGTGCCGGGTGCGGGATCCGGGTGGTCGCCGCCGGAGACGCTCGCCCTGGCCGGTCCGGCGGCGCGGAGACGTAGAGTGACCGCACAGACCTCTCCGCCTACCCCGAGGACCACCGTGCGACGCCGACTCGCTGCCCTGCTGATCGTGCCCGCTCTGGCACTGACCGCCGCCTGCGGAGGTGAGGGCTCGAAGAAGGACGACGACTCCTCGCCCTCGCCCTCCGCCTCGGCGTCGCAGGCCCCCGTTCCCAAGCCCGTCGACTCGGCGTCCCCGATGCCCGAAGTCAGCGGAGCCGCCGGCAAGAAGGCGGACATCAAGATCCCCAAGGGCGACCCGAGCGGTAAGTTCGTGGTGCACACGGTGACCGCGGGCTCCGGCGCCGTGGTGAAGAAGGGCCAGCTGGTCGTCGCCCACTTCACCGCCAAGATCTGGAAGAGCGGCAAGGACCTCGGCAGCTCCCACGACGAGGGGGCCGCCCCGCAGGTCATCGACGCCGGCTCCGCCAAGGTGATCCCCGCCTTCGCCGAGTCCGTCGTCGGCAAGAAGATCGGCAGCCGCATCCTGGTCGTGGCGCCGCCCGCCGCCGCCTTCGGCTCGGCCGGCCAGCAGCAGCTCGGCGTCGCGCCGGACGACACGCTCGTCTTCGTCCTGGACCTCGAGAGTGTGATCCCGAACAAGGCCGAGGGCACCCAGGCCCCGATCCCCTCCGACCTGCCGCAGATCAAGGCGGACAAGGACGAGCCCGCCACCATCACGGTCCCGAAGAACGACCCGCCGACCAAGCTCGTCGACAAGGTCCTGATCGAGGGCAAGGGCCCCGAGGTCAAGAGCGGTCAGACCGTCTACATGCAGTACAGCGGCGCCACCTGGAAGCCCAACGAGGGCAAGGCCAAGGCCACCCTGTTCGACAGCTCCTGGAACACCGGGGCCCCGTTCACCACGGTCATCGGCCAGGGACAGGTCATCGAGGGCTGGGACAAGGGCCTCGTCGGCAAGAAGGTCGGCAGCCGGGTCCTGCTGGTCATCCCGCCGGCCCAGGGCTACAAGGACCAGGCCCAGGGAGACCAGATCCCGGCCAACTCCACGCTGGTCTTCACCGTGGACATTCTCGCGGCAATGTAAGACTGTCCCGGTTGCACCGTTCATCAGTTAGAGGAGCAGTTCAGTGAGCATCGAGAAGCCCGAGATCGATTTCCCGGGTGGCGAGCCGCCGGCAGGCCTGGAGATCAAGGACATCTGGGTAGGCGACGGCGCCGAGGCCAAGGCGGGCGACTCCGTCTCCGTCCACTACGTGGGCGTGGCCTTCTCCACCGGCGAGGAGTTCGACGCCTCCTGGAACCGCGGTACCCCGCTTCAGTTCAAGCTGGGCGTCGGCCAGGTCATCTCCGGCTGGGACCAGGGCGTGCAGGGCATGAAGGTCGGCGGCCGCCGCCAGCTGATCATCCCCGCGCACCTCGCGTACGGCGACCGTGGCGCCGGTCGCGCCATCGCGCCGGGCGAAACGCTGATCTTCGTCTGCGATCTGGTCGCTGTCTGATCACATCCGGACACCCGAGGGCCCATGCCGACCGGCATGGGCCCTCGGCTTTTGCCCCCACACCCCGGGACGGTACGGTCGACGAGCGGAGCCCGGACGATCAAAGGGGAGCACAGCGTCGATGGCGATTGCCAAAGCCGAGCGGTTGATGAATCTGGCGCTCTGCCTGCTCGGGACGCGCCGCCCGCTCAGCAAGCGTGAGCTGCGCGGCTCCATCGAGGCCTATCTGGAGGCGGGCACCGACGAGTCCTTCAACCGCATGTTCGAGCGGGACAAGGACGATCTGCGCGAGCTCGGCCTGGTCATCGAAACGGTGGAGAATCTCGACGGCGAGACCGGCTATCTCGCCCGCCGCGACAGCAACCGGCTGCCCGCCATCACTCTCGACGCCGAAGAGGCCGCGGCCCTGGGTCTCGCCGCCAAGGTCTGGCAGCAGGCGCGGCTGGCCGGCGCGGCGAACGGCGCCCTGCAGAAGCTGCGCGCCGCCGGGATGCCGGAGGCTGAGGACGCGTACGAGGCACACCACAGCGCCCTCGAACCGCGCATCCCCGTCCACGAGGCCGCCTTCGAACCGCTGATGCTCGCCTGCCGTGACCGGCGCCCCGTCGTGTTCGACTACCGCAAGGCCAACGCGGCCCGCCCCGAACAGCGCCAGGTCGAGCCGTGGACCCTCGAATGCTGGCGCGGTCACTGGTACCTGGCCGGCTGGGACCGTGACCGGGGTGCCGAACGGGTCTTCCGGCTCTCCCGGATCACCGGCCGCGTCCGTTCCCGCGCCGGGGCCTTCAGCGCCCCCGTGCCCGACGTGGTCACCGTGCGCGAGACCGTGGAGAGCTGGGCGGGGGAGACCGCGACCCGCTCGGCGCTGATCCAGCTGCGCACCGGAGCCGGCTACCCGCTGCGCTCCAGGGCGCTCTCGTCGCGGGAGCTGGCCGACGGCTGGGACGAGCTGGAGATCCCGTACGGACACGGCCTGGACGCCTGGCTCGTGGAGTTCGGCCCGGACGTGGTCGTACTGGAGCCCGCGGATCTGCGGGCCGATGTCGTGGACCGGCTGCGCGCCGTGGCCAAGGGCTGAGGGGACTTCGTACAACCATGGCAGCCAACGCGATCGACCAGACCCGGCGGATGCTCTCGCTGGTGACCTATCTGCGGGAGCGCCCCGGCGCGCACGTCAGCGATGTCGCCCGCGCCTTCGGCATCACCGAGGACGAGCTGATCTCCGACCTCGACGTCCTCCCCATGTGCGGAACGAGCTTCCGGGGCGGCGACCTGCTGGACATCGACACCGACGGCGACCGCATCTGGTGGCACAACGCGGACGATGTCGCCGAGCCGCTCCGGCTCGCCGCCGACGAGGCGACCGCGCTCCTCGTGGCCGCCCGGGCCGTCGCGACCCTCCCCGGACTGCGCGAGAGCGACCGGCAGGCGCTGCTGCGTGCCACCGCGAAGCTGGAGGCGGCCGCGGGGGAGGCCGCGGGGGCCAGCTCCCGGCTCTCGGTGACCTTCGAGTCGGAGGGCGGGGTGTTCGCCGAGGTCGACCGGGCTATCTCCGAGCGCCGCAGGCTGTGGCTGCGCTACTACTCCCCGGCGCGCGACGAGCTGACCGAGCGCGAGGTCGACCCGATCCGGCTGTTCGCCGTCGGGCACACCTATATGGAGGCGTGGTGCCGGCTGTCCGAGGCACGGCGTACGTTCCGGCTCGACCGGGTCGCCGAGATCAGACTGCTGGACGCCCCGGCCGCGCCCCCGGAGGTGGAGCTCAGGGATCTGTCGGAAGGGCTGGTGCAGCCGTCGGCCGAGGACCCCGAGGTCGTGATCGAGGTCGGGCCCGGCGGCCGGTGGGTGGCGGAGTACTACCCGCACGACAGCGCGGACGAGCTTCCTGACGGTGGCTTGCGCATCACGCTGCGCACCCCGGCGCCGGCCTCGCTGCGACGGCTCGCGCTGCGACTCGGCGGGGACGGGCGGATCGTCTCGCCGCGGTCCCTCGCGGACAGCGCGCGACTGGCGGCGGACAAGGCGCTGGCGGCCTACGACGCCGCGTCGTACGACAGTGACGTCCACGAGAGTGCCACCTCCGGCGGCACCGCCTCGGGCGGCACGGTCCACGACGTCACGGTCCACGACGGCACGGAATGAACAGCCCGGAAGGAGAATCTCAGAACATGTCCGCGATATCCGGGCTGTCCGACCTCTCGACGGTCGCCCCGGTCCTGTTCAGAGCGGCCTGCCCCGAGTGCCGGGCCCGTTTCGAACTCTCCGCGGGCGCGCTGCGCCTGGCGATAGGGTCCAGCCGGAGCACCACGTTCTACTCCTTCACCTGCCCCGAGTGCGAGAGCGCGGTGCGCAGGCCCGCCGGTGAGCGCATCGTCGAACTCCTCACGGGCGGCGGGGTGCGGACGCTGCGCCTCCACTCCACTCATTAGAACGGTTTAGGCTCTGCCCATGTTCTGGCCCATGCTCGCCGTCGCCCTGGGTTTCTGCGGTATCGCCGTGCTCGGGATCCTGGCGATCCGTGTCTTCCTGGAAGCCCAGCGGCTCGGCCGCCAGGTCGCCGCCACCACGGAGCGGATCAACCGGGCCGCCGAGGATCTGGAGCACGCTGCCACCCGGCTGGCCGCCACGGGGAACACCCTGCCCTAGGGTCTCTCGTCCGGATCTTGCCGGGCTCGTCAGATCCGAACGAAAGACCCTCGCGGACACGCCCCCTTCGGTGTCGGCGGGCCGGACGATACGCTGACGGTCACCGACCCGGACAAGTGACGCGCGGCGGAACAAGAGGTACGGGCCACTACCCGGAGTGTGCACAGGCATTGCCCCGCGTTTACCCCTGCGGGTTACGATCGCCCCGGCACGATGGCCGGACAGCCCGTCCGGTAGCACCGGCTGCTTCGTCCAGCCGCCTCAGTGATAAGGAAGTCGCACATGATCGGCAATCTGAAGCCCCTCGAGATCGTTCTGATCATCGTTGTCGTTCTGCTGCTCTTCGGTGCCAAGAAGCTTCCCGACATGGCGCGCTCGCTCGGCAAGTCGGCCCGCATCCTCAAGAGCGAGGCCAAGGCCATGAAGAAGGACGACGAGACGACCGCCCCCGCGGCCGACCCCGTCGCCGACCAGACCGCCCCGCAGCAGGCCGCGCGGACGATCCAGGCCGCCCCCGGTGATGTCACCAGCTCCCGTCCGGTCAGCGAGCCGAACCGCACCACCCAGAGCTGACGCACTCCGCCGACGGCTGCCGTAACGAGACGAGGGACGTGGGTTGCTCAAGTCTGCCCGCAAGCAGGAGAAAGACGTGGAGGGGCGCATGCCCCTCGCCGAGCACCTGCGTGAACTGCGAAACCGCCTGCTGAAGTCCGTTCTGGCGATCATGATCGTCACCATCGTCGCTGCGTTCTACAACAAGGACCTGATGGCCTTCATGATGAGGCCCATCCTTGACTCGGTCGGCTGCGTCGGCGGATCCCTGACGCAGAAGAACGGTTCCCCGTGCGCCGACATGACCGTGAACGGTCTGATCGCGCCCTTCTCCATCGCGCTGAAGGTCTCCCTCGTCGCGGGCCTGGTGGCCTCCACGCCCGTGTGGCTCTACCAGCTCTGGGGCTTCCTCGCCCCTGGCCTGCACCGTCACGAGAAGAAGTACGCCCTCTCCTTCGTGGGGATCGGCGTACCGCTGTTCCTCGCCGGCGCCGTCCTCGCCTACAAGATCCTTCCCCAGACGGCCTCGATCCTGCTCGAATTCACCCCGGACAACGCGCGCAACCTGCTGCCGGTCGACGAGTATCTCGACCTCGTGGTGCGTATGGTGATCGTCTTCGGGATGGCCTTCGAGCTGCCCCTGCTGCTCGTCCTGCTCAACTTCACCGGGGTGCTGACCGCGAAGCGCCTCGGGTCATGGTGGCGTGTCATGGTGCTGGGCATCACGGTCTTCGCGGCCTTCGCGACCCCGACCGGTGACCCGCTGACCATGCTGTCGCTGGCGGCCCCCATCGTCCTGCTCTACTTCCTCGCCCTGGGCGTCTGCTTCCTCAACGACCGGCGGCGCAGGCGGAACAACCCGGACGCGGACCTGGACGACGACGAGGCGTCCGACCTCGACCTGACCCCCGAGGCCGTCGGGGGCATCGAACCGGTCTCCACGCCGGCCGCCCTGCCCGAGCAGTCCGACGGCAGCCGGGCGAACCGGTTGAACGGTTACGACGACATCACCTGACCTTGCAGGGCCTGACCTTGTAGGGGCCCGACCTTGTAGGGTCCGCCGGGTGAGCAGCGAGATCACCCTCTTCGTCAATCCCACCGCGGGGCGCGGCCGGGGCGCGCACGCCGCGCAGCCGGCCGCCGCCGCTCTGCGGGACGCCGGGTTCTCCGTCCGGACGGTCCTCGGCTCCGACGCGGCCGACGCGGCGCGGCGGGTCCGGGCGGCCGTCGACGCCGGCACCGGTGCGCTGATAGCCGTCGGCGGGGACGGCATGATCTCCCTCGCGCTCCAGGCCGTCGCCGGCACCCCGACCCCGCTCGGGGTGATAGCCGTCGGGACCGGCAACGACTTCGCCCGCGCACTGGGCCTGCCCGTACGGGACCCGGCCGCCGCCGGGCGACTGGCCGCCGAGGCCCTCCTGCACGATCGCACCCGCGCCGTGGACCTGGGGCGGGTCGGGGGGACCTGGTTCGGCACCGTCCTCGCCTCCGGTTTCGACTCCCGCGTCAATGACCGGGGCAACCGGATGCGGTGGCCGGGCGGACGTTTCCGGTACGACCTCGCGATGCTCGCCGAGCTGGCCGCCTTCCGGCCCGTGCCGTACCTGATGACGCTCGACGACGGCAGCGTGCGGGAGATCGAGGCGACGCTCGTCGCCGTCGGCAACGGCTCCTCGTACGGAGGCGGGATGCGGATCTGCGCGGACGCACGGCTGGACGACGGACTCTTCGATGTGACCGTCGTCGGCGACTGCTCCCGTACGACCCTGCTCACGGTCTTCCCGAAGGTCTACCGGGGGACGCACCTGAGCCATCCCGTGGTGAGCGTCCACCGTGCCGCCAGGGTCACCCTGTCCGCCCCCGGACTCACGGGCTACGCCGACGGGGAGCCGCTCGGCCCGCTGCCGCTCACCGCGGCGTGCGTGCCGGCGGCGGTGCGGGTGCTCTGCGAAGCGGCGGGTGCTCTGTGAAGCAGAGGAAAGTCCGGGCTGACTGTCGGAGGTGACGGGTAGGCTCGACAGCAAGATGACAGAGGACCTCTCCCCAGCCGAGCGGTACGCCGCTGCCCGGATCCGCGCCGCAGAACAGGCCACGGCGCTCGCTCCTTTCCGCGAGATGTACGACTTCGGTCTGGACCCCTTCCAGATCGAGGCATGCCAGGCCCTGGAAGCCGGAAAAGGCGTGCTGGTGGCCGCGCCCACCGGCTCGGGTAAGACGATCGTCGGCGAATTCGCCGTGCACCTGGCCCTTGCCGAGGGCCGCAAATGTTTCTACACCACGCCCATCAAGGCGCTGTCGAACCAGAAGTACGCCGACCTGGCGAAGCGCTACGGCGCCGACAAGGTGGGCCTTCTGACCGGGGACAACAGCGTCAACTCCGACGCGCCCGTGGTGGTCATGACCACCGAGGTGCTCCGCAACATGCTCTACGCGGGCTCCCGGTCGCTCCTCGGGCTCGGCTATGTGGTGATGGACGAGGTGCACTACCTCTCCGACCGTTTCCGGGGGGCGGTGTGGGAAGAGGTGATCATCCACCTCCCCGAGTCGGTCACGCTCGTCTCGCTCTCGGCGACCGTCTCCAACGCCGAGGAGTTCGGCGACTGGCTGGACACCGTCCGTGGCGACACCGAAGTGATCGTCTCCGAACACCGGCCGGTGCCGCTCTGGCAGCATGTGATGGCCGGGCGCCGGATGTACGACCTCTTCGAGGAGGAGACCGATCACGGCGGCCGGGGCGCCGGCAAGCGGGAGACCAATCCCGATCTCGTCCGGCTCGCCCGGATGGAGAACCAGCGCGGATACAACCCGCGCGACCGCCGGCGCGGAAAGATGGTCCGCGAGGCGGACCGCGAGCGCGAGCGCCGGCAGCGCAACCGGATCTGGACGCCGTCCCGCCCCGAGGTCATCGAGCGTCTCGACGCCGAGAACCTGCTGCCCGCGATCACCTTCATCTTCAGCCGTGCCGCCTGCGAGGCCGCCGTACAGCAGTGCATGCACGCGGGGCTCCGGCTCAACAACGAGGACGCGCGCCGCCGGGTCCGCGAGATCGTCGAGGAACGCACGGCGTCCATCCCGGGTGAGGACCTGCACGTCCTCGGCTACTACGAGTGGCTGGAAGGGCTGGAGCGGGGCGTCGCCGCGCACCACGCCGGGATGCTGCCGACCTTCAAGGAGGTCGTCGAGGAATTGTTCGTCCGCGGCCTGGTCAAGGCGGTCTTCGCCACCGAGACACTGGCGCTCGGCATCAACATGCCGGCCAGGTCCGTGGTGCTGGAGAAGCTCGTCAAGTGGAACGGCGAGCAGCACGCCGACATCACCCCTGGCGAGTACACCCAGCTGACCGGCCGGGCCGGCCGCCGGGGCATCGATGTCGAGGGCCACGCCGTGGTGCTCTGGCAGCGCGGCATGGACCCGGGCGCCCTCGCCGGGCTGGCCGGGACCCGGACATATCCGCTGCGCTCCAGCTTCCGGCCGTCGTACAACATGGCCGTCAATCTCGTGCAGCAGTTCGGCAGCCACCGCTCGCGCGAGCTGCTGGAGACCTCCTTCGCCCAGTTCCAGGCCGACAAGTCGGTCGTCGGGATCTCCCGGCAGGTCCAGAAGAACGAAGAGGGACTCGACGGCTACCGCGAGGGCATGACCTGTCACCTCGGGGACTTCGAGGAGTACGCGCGGCTGCGCCGCGACCTCAAGGACCGCGAGACGGAGCTGGCCAAGCAGGGCGTGTCACAGCGACGTGCCGCGGCCGCCGCGTCGCTGGAGAGGCTCAAGCCGGGCGACGTCATCCACGTGCCGACCGGGAAGTTCGCCGGTCTCGCGCTGGTGCTCGAGCCGGGGCTGCCGGCCGGACGCGCCAACGGTCACCGCGGCCTGGAGTACCAGGACGGGCCGCGGCCCCTCGTGCTGACGGCGGAGCGGCAGGTCAAGCGACTGGCGTCGATGGACTTCCCGGTGCCGGTCGAGGCGCTGGAGCGGATGCGGATCCCCAAGTCCTTCAACCCGCGCTCGCCGCAGTCGCGACGCGACCTGGCGTCCGCGCTGCGGACGAAGGCCGGGCACATCGTGCCCGAGCGGCACCGCAAGGACCGTGCGGCCGCCGCCGACGACCGGGAGATCGCCCGGCTCCGCGCGGAGCTGCGCGCCCACCCCTGCCACGGCTGCGACGAGCGCGAGGACCACGCCCGCTGGGCCGAGCGCTACCACCGGCTGCAGCGTGACACGCGGCAGTTGGAGCGCCGGATCGAGGGTCGGACGAACACCATCGCCCGCACCTTCGACCGGATCGTCGCCCTCCTCACCGAGCTGGACTACCTGCGCGGCGACGAGGTCACCCAGCACGGAAAACGGCTGGCCCGGCTCTACGGTGAGCTGGACCTCCTCGCGAGTGAGTGTCTGCGCGACGGCGTCTGGGAAGGCCTCAGCCCGGCCGAACTGGCCGCCTGCGTCTCTGCCCTGGTGTACGAGGCGCGTCAGTCGGACGACGCCCTGGCGCCCAAGGTCCCCTCGGGCCCGGCGAAGACGGCGCTCAGCGAGATGGTCCGCATCTGGGGCCGGCTCGACGCCCTGGAGGAGGACCTGAAGATCAGCCAGACGGAGGGAGTCGGGCAGCGCGAGCCCGATCTCGGCTTCGCCTGGGCGGTCTACATGTGGGCCTCGGACAAGGGGCTCGACGAGGTGCTGCGCGAGGCCGAGATGCCGGCCGGTGACTTCGTACGCTGGTGCAAGCAGGTCATCGACGTCCTCGGCCAGATCGCGGCGGCGGCGCCCCGCGAGAACAGCACGGTGGCGAAGAACGCCCGCAAGGCGGTCGACGCGGTGCTGCGCGGAGTGGTGGCGTACAGCTCGGTCGGCTGAGACCGGGCGGAAGCCGAGGACGGAAGCGTGGGCCCCGCCGGACGATCCGACGGGGCCTTCGCGGTGTCAGCCCGTCAGGGCCGGTGCCAGCGCCGTCAGTTCCGCCGCGCCCAGCACCCGGTCGCCGTGACCCCGCAGCGGCACACGCAGCGGCTCCGTCCAGCGCGGCGGGATCGCGGCGGAGCCATGGACGGCGCCCGCGAGGCCGCCGGTGACGGCCGCCACCGTGTCCGTGTCGCCGCCGAGGTCGATGGCGGCAGCCAGCGCCTCCTCGAACGAACCGGTCGTGCGCAGCGCCCAGAGTGCGGAGCCGAGACATGGCCAGACCGCACCGTTGAACTCCTTGGCCAGGTCCGGTGCCAGTCGGGTGCGAGCACGGTGGCCCAGCGCTCGCGCTGATACTCCCCTACCTGCGCGAGAGCATCCGGTACGGCCTCCGGAGGGCTCCCGCCGTTCAGGGCGACCCGTATCAGTTCATGAAGGACAGCGGTGCCCTCCCACGCCGCCCGGTTGCCGTGGGTGGGTGCGGCGATTCGGCCGGACGGGAAACGGCCGGAACCGGCCCGCGCCGAAGGGCGGACCGGTTCCGGTGGTGACGAGGGTGCGGGTCACATCTTCGGCATCAGGACCGAGTCGACGATGTAGACCGTGGCGTTGGCGGTGGAGACGTTGCCGCAGACGACGTTCGCCGAGTCGTTGACCTTGAACGACTCGCCCGAGCCCGAGGTCGTGACGGTGCCCTTCTCCAGGGTCGGGAAGGTGCCGCTCTCCAGCTGCTGGGGGGTCAGCTTCTCGCCGACGACGTGGTAGGTGAGGATCTTGGTGAGGGTCGCCTTGTCGGCGAGGACCTTGTCCAGGTCGGCCTTCGGGATCTTGGCGAAGGCGTCGTTGGTCGGGGCGAAGACCGTGATGTTCTGGGCGTTGTTGAGGGTGTCGACCAGACCGGCCTTCTTCACCGCGGTGACCAGCGTGGAGAGCGCCGGGTTGTTGGAGGCGGCGGTCGCGACCGGATCCTTGGACATGCCGTCGAAGCTGCCGGCGCCGTTCTCAGGAACCGAGGCGCAGGCCGAGCCGAAGGGCTTGTCCATCGAGCCCGCGGCGTCCGCGGCGGGCTTGGACTCCTGCGGGGTGGTCGCGGACGCGGAGTTCTTGCTGTCGCCGCTGTCGCCGCTGTCGTCACTGGAACAGGCCGTCAGGGCCAGCGGCAGTACGGCGGCGCCGACGAGGGCGATGGCGGCGCGCTGGAAACGGGTGGCGATCATTTCGTATCTCCTGGAAAGGGTGTGAAAGGACGGGTGAGAGGGAGGTCTTGATGGTTTTTGGGCGGGCGTCCGTCAGGTCACGGCGACCACCACCGAGTGCCAGCCGGTGGCGCCGTCGGGCACGGTCCCGACGCGCTTGTCCGTCTGCGTGTAGCCGTCCCGGTCCGTGGCCCGGACCTCCAGCGTGTGGTTGCCGCTGGTGGCCGGCCATTCCCACACCCACTGGCGCCAGGTGTCGGTGGTGTCCTGCGCCGCCAGCCGGGCGGTGTGCCACCGGCCGCCGTCGACCCGGACCTCGACGCGGGCGATGCCGCGACGCTGCGCCCAGGCCACTCCGGCGACCGGGACCGTGCCGGGCCGGGGACTGGCGAAGGGGCGGGGGGTGTCGATCCGCGACTCCGTCTTGATCGGCGCCTGCCGGGACCAGCCGCGCCGCACCCAGTAGGCGTCGTAGTCGTCGAACGTGGTGAGTTCGAGGTCCTGGAGCCACTTGCAGGCGGAGACGTAGCCGTACAGTCCCGGCACCAGCATCCGGACCGGGAAGCCGTGGTCGAAGGGGAGGGGCTCCCCGTTCATGCCCAGGGCGAGCATGGCGTCACGGCCGTCCATGACCGTCTCGACCGGTGAGCCGGTGGTCATGCCGTCCACCGAGCGACCCACGATCTGGTCGGCGGGGCCGCCCCGGGAAGGCGGCTTCACGCCGGCTTCGCGCAGCAGGTCGGCCAGCCGTACGCCGATCCAGCGCGCGTTGCCCACATAGGGGCCGCCGACTTCGTTGGAGACGCAGGTCATGGTGATGTCCCGCTCGATGAGTTCCCGCCGGAGCAGATCGTCGAAGCTGAGCGTCAGCGGCCGGGACACCCCCTTGCCGTGGATCTTCAGCCGCCAGCTGGTGGCGTCGATCCTCGGCACCACCAAGGCGGTGTCCACCCGGTAGAAGTCCTTGTTGCCGGTCGTGAAGGAGCTGAGGCCACGGATCCGCAGATCGGCCCCGTCCGGGACCGGCCGGGCCTGTGACGCCGGCGCCGGCAGGACGATGTCCTCGCGTGAGGCCGCGGCCTCGGCGGCCCCCGACGCGTTGAGTTCACGCCCCAGGACGCCCGCTCCGGCCGATGCCGCCACCGCCGCCGTCGCGGCGATCACGAAGCCGCGCCGGTCGAACGAACCGGCCGTCCCCGCGCCCGTGGAGGAGGCCGTCCCGACCTCCGTGGAACCGGCCGTCCCCGCCCCCGTGGGGGACGGCCGTATCGCCAGCCGCCCGGTCAGCAGGTACAGCACACCGGCGGCCACCAGAGCGCCCACCACCGAAGGCCAGGCGTCCGGGAGGCCGCCGTCCGGCCGGTTCACCGCCGCCACCGCTCCGAGGGCGCCGAAGGCCAGCACCGCCGCGGAACCGACCCGCCGGTGACGCAGCGCGATCACGCCGACCCCCATGGCGAAGACCGCCAGGACGGCCAGGATGCCGATCCGCAGCACCAGCTTGTCGTTGGTGCCGAAATTCCGGACGGCGAAGTCCTTCAGCCACGGCGGGGTGAGGTCGATCGCCGCACCGCCGACGGCGGTCACGGGGCCGGCCTCGGGCCGCACCGCCACCGCGACCAGTTCGGCGACGGCCAGTGCCGACAGCCCCGTGATCAACCCGCTGAGCGCGCCCAGCAGGGCACGCACCAGACGGGCCGTCGGACCGGGGCTACCGGTCTCCGGCGTCGCGACTTTCGGATCTTCGCTCACACCGGCCATTCGGTGCCGAACCGAAGGCGGATTGGTCACTCACCCATACGAAGGAAAAATCGCACCGCCGGAAGAAAGATCGCACCGGACACCAATCCTCTGCGCCCGCCGCCTCGAATGTTCAGTGAGGGGCTGTGCCCGGGGCAGGACATGAGGGAGCGCGACGGTATGAGTGGCGAACGCCGGCGGACGGCCGTGGTGGGCAGCGGGGTGGCGGGACTGACCGCCGCGTACGTCCTGCGCCGTTCGCACGAGGTGGCGCTGTACGAGGCCGACGGCCGGCTCGGCGGCCACGCCCACACCCACGACCTGCCGTCCACCGACGGCCGGGTGCACCGCGTCGACTCCGGTTTCATCGTGCACAACGAGCGGACCTATCCGTTTCTGCTGAGGCTGTTCGAAGAGCTGGGGGTCGCCACGCAGGAATCGGAGATGAGCATGTCCGTGCGGTGCGACGGCTGCGGGCTCGAATACGCGGGCGCACGCGGCCCGGCCGGTCTCCTGGCCCAGCCGCGCAACGCCCTGAGCCCCCGCTACCTGCGGATGCTCACCGAGATCCCCGTCTTCCACCGCCGGGCCCGCGCGCTCCTCACCTCACAGGACGGTCAGCGGGGCCGGCAAGGCCGTGACGGCGAGGGGAGCGCTGTCGCGGACAGGACGCTGGGGGAGTTCATCGCGGAGGGCCGCTTCTCCCCGTACTTCACCTCCCATTTCATGACCCCGCTCGTCTCCGCCGTCTGGTCCTGCGACGCCGGGACCGCGCTGCGCTACCCCGCCCGCTACCTCTTCCGCTTCATGGCGCACCACGGCATGCTCGCGATCAGCGGCTCACCCGTTTGGCGGACCGTGACCGGTGGTTCGCGCGCGTACGTGGAGCGCGTCGCCAAGCAGCTGGGGACCGTACACACCGCCACGCCGGTACGGGCCGTACGCCGCCACGCGGACGGCGTCGAGATCGTCGCCGACGACGGCTCCGTCCAGCGGTACGACTCCGTGGTCATCGCCGTCCACCCCGACCAGGCGCTGCGGCTGCTCGCCGACGCCACCGAGGAGGAGCGCCGGGTCCTCGGCGCGTTCCGCTACTCCCGTAACCCCACCCAGCTGCACACCGACACCGGAGTGCTGCCGCGTGCCGCGAAGGCCCGCGCCTCCTGGAACTACCTCATGCCCACGTGCGACGCAGGCGCCGACACCGTACGGGTCAGCTACGACATGAACCGTCTCCAGCGCCTCGACGCCCCCGAGACCTACGTGGTCACCCTGAACGGCGCCGACCGCGTAGACCCGGACCGGGTCCTCGCCCGCATGGTCTACGAACACCCCGTCTACACGCCGGAATCGGTCGCCGCCCAGCAGCGGCTGCCCGCGCTCAGCGGCCCCGTCACCGCCTACGCGGGGGCCTACCACGGCTGGGGATTCCACGAGGACGGCTGCCGCTCGGGCGTCGAAGCCGCCGCGGCCCTGGGGGTGACCTGGTGACCACCACCGTCCCGGCCCTCTACCCCTGCACGGTCAGCCATGTGCGGACCGCGCCCAGCCGGTACGCCCTGCGCCTGCGCACCTACATGTGGCTGATCGACCCCGACCGGCCGCCACGGCTGCCCCGGCTGCTGCGCCCCCTCGCCCGGTTCGACGCCCGCGACCACTTCGGCGGCGCGCGCCCGACGATCAGGGCGGGACTGGAGTCCTTCCTCGCCGCCCACGGGATCGACCTGGCCGGCGGGAGGGTCACGATGCTCGCCCACGCCCGGGTGTTCGGCCACGTCTTCAACCCGCTCAGCCTCTTCTGGTGCCACGGACCCGACGGCGAACCGCTCTGCGTCGTCGCCGAGGTGCACAACACGTACGGGGAACGGCACTGCTATCTGCTGCGTCCCGACGACGCCGGCCGGGCCACGGTGAAGAAGGAGCTGTACGTCTCCCCGTTCTTCCCGGTCGACGGCGGCTACACCATGCGGCTGCCGGAACCGGACGAGCGCCTGAGCCTGACGGTCCATCTGGACCGGGCCGGGGGAAGGCCGTTCACCGCGACCGTCCGGGGCGAGCGCCGCCCCGCCACGTCCCGCGCCCTGGTGCGCACCGCACTGCGGCACCCGTGGTCCACCGCCGTCGTGTCCGCCGGAATCCGGCTGCACGGCATCCTGCTCCACCTGCGCGGACTGCCCGTGCAGCCTCGTCCCCGTCACCGGCCCCAGGAGGGTGTGAAGTGAGCGTGTCCGTGTCCCCGGCGTCCCCCGGTTCTCCGGGGTCCCCCCGGTCTCCCCAGCCCGCGCAGGCTCCCGAGCCCGCGCGGACTCCCCGGTCCGCGCAGACTCCGCCGTGCGCGCAACCGTCCGAGACGTCCCGGTCCTCCGCGCCGGTGGCCGCACCGGTGGCCGTGCCGGAGTCCACCGGCACCGACGCCGGGCGCTGGCCCGACGTGGCCCGCCCGCCGCGTACCTCCTGGCTGCGTACGGCCATCGCCGAGCGGATCCTCCGGCACTCCCTCGGCGGGCTCCCGCTGCGGGTCCGTCTCGGCGGCGTCGAGACGCTCGGACTCGGCGGCCCGCTCCTGGAGGTACGGGATCCGGACGCGTTCTTCCGGCGCATCGGCGCCGGCGGACTGATCGGCTTCGGCGAGTCCTACATGGCCGGCGAATGGGAGGCCCGCGACCTCGTCGGGGTCCTGACCGTGCTGGCCGACCGGGCCGCGAGCCTCGTCCCCGCCCCGCTGCAGAAGCTGCGCTCGGCCTGGGCGCTCAAGCAGCCGTCCACCCAGCGCAACACCCCCGAGGGCTCCCGCGACAACATCAGCCACCACTACGACCTCTCGAACGAACTGTTCGCCCTGTTCCTCGACGAGACGCTGTCGTACTCCTCGGCCCTCTTCCGGGGCTTCCCCGCCGATCTGTCGCTGCTGGCGGCGGCCCAGCACCGCAAGATCGACCGGCTGCTCGACGAGGCACGCGTCGGTCCCGGCACCCACCTGCTGGAAATCGGCACCGGCTGGGGTGAACTGGCCCTCCGTGCGGCGGCGCGCGGCGCCCGCGTGCTCACCGTGACGCTCTCCCAGGAACAGCGGGAGCTGGCACGGACCCGCATCCGCGCCGCCGGGTACGAGGACCGCGTCACCGTCGAACTACGCGACTACCGGCGGGTCCAGGGCACCTTCGACGCCATCGTCAGCGTCGAGATGATCGAGGCCGTCGGCGCGGAGTTCTGGCCGGAATACTTCATGACGCTGGACCGGCTTCTCGCACCCGGCGGCCGGGTCGCCCTCCAGGCGATCACCATGCCGCACGACCGGATGCTCGCCTCCAAGGACACCTTCACCTGGATCCAGAAGTACATCTTCCCCGGCGGGCTGCTGCCGTCGACGGAGGCCATCGAGTCGGTCACCGCCGAGCACACCGCGCTGCGCGTGGCCGGCCGTGACGGCTTCGGACCGCACTACGCCGAGACACTGCGTCTGTGGCGCGAACGCTTCACCGAACAGGCCCCACAGGTCGCCGCGCTCGGCTTCGACGAGACCTTCCGCCGCCTGTGGACCTTCTACCTCGCCTACTCCGAAGCGGGCTTCCGCTCGGGCTATCTGGATGTGCAGCAGATGCTGCTGACCAAGGAGGAAACCTCCCGATGACGGTCCCTCAGATCCCGCCGTCCCGGGGCACCGACTCCCGGCCGCGTCCCCGGCAGTCGCCTGCCGGAGCGGCGCAGCAGCTCTTCCCGCTCGCCGAACAGCTCCTCGGCGGCCGGCTGCCGCTGCGGCTGCGCGCCTGGGACGGCTCCACGGCCGGTCCGCGGGATGCCCCCGTCGTCGTGCTCCGCTCGCGCCGCGCGCTGCGCAGGCTCGTCCGGCAGCCCGACGAACTCGGCCTCGCCCAGGCGTACATCACCGGTGAACTCGACTTCGAGGGTGACCTCGCGGACGGCCTGCGCACCATCTGGAGCGCCGTACGCGAACGCGGCCTGCGCCCGCCGAAGCTGACCCTGGCGGACCGTGCCCGGGCGGGGGTCACCGCACTGCGCCTCGGCGCCGTCGGCCCGCGCCTGCCCGCTCCCGTCTCACAGGCCCGGCTGAACGGTTCCCCGCACAGCAGGGCCCGCGACCGCGCCGCGATCAGTCACCACTACGACCTCTCCAACGACTTCTACGCCCTGCTGCTCGACGAGACGATGGCGTACTCCTGCGGCTACTGGACGAGTGAGGAACCCGGCTACGGCCCGGCCGACTCCCAGCGCGACAAGCTGGAACTGATCTGCCGCAAGCTCGAACTGCGCCCGGGAGCGCGGCTGCTGGACATCGGCTGCGGCTGGGGCTCCCTCACGCTGTACGCGGCCCAGCAGCACGGGACGCGGGTCACCGCCGTGACCCTGGCCGCCGAACAGGCCGCGTACGTGCGGAGCCAGGTCAAGGAGCGCGGCCTGGAGGAACTGGTCGAGGTGCGGCTGTGCGACTACCGCGACATCCGGGGCGGTGACTACGACGCGGTGTCCACGATCGAGATGGGCGAACACGTCGGCGACGCCGAGTACCCCGGCTTCACCGCCACCCTCTACGGGATGCTCCGGCCCGCCGGCCGGGTGCTGGTCCAGCAGATGTCCCGGGGCGCCGTCGCACCCGGCGGCGGCGCCTTCATCGAGTCGTACATCGCCCCGGACATGCATATGCGTCCACTCGGCGACACCATCTCGCTGCTGGAGGGCGCGGGCCTGGAGGTGCGGGCGGTGGAGTCGATGCGCGAGCACTACACCCGTACGGTCAGCGCCTGGCACCGCACCCTGGAGGACCGCTGGGCCGAATTCACCGCGCTGGTCGGCGAGGAGACCGCGCGGGTCTGGCGGCTCTACCTGGTCGGCGGAGCGCTCGCCTTCGAGGAGCGCCGGATGGGCGTCGACCAGATCCTCGCCGTACGCCCGACGGAGGCGGGCGCCGCCGCGATGCCCGCCACTCTCCACGACTGGTACGCCGGGGCCGCGCGGTGAGCGGATACCCCTGGGCGGCTTTCGGGGAGGGCGTCGGCCTCGCCGCTGCCGCCGCCCTCACCGTCATGCTCATCACCTTCGCGATCGCTGTCGCCAGAGGCCTGCACCGGATCATCGACATCGCCTGGGGCGTCGGCTTCACGGCGGTCGCGGTGGTCTCGTACGCCGCCTCCGCGGGGCAGGGGGACGAGGTGCGGCGGATCCTGGTCACCGTGCTGACGGGTGTCTGGGGGCTGCGGCTGGCGGGGCACATCGCGCTGCGCGGGCGGGGCCACGGGGAGGACGCCCGGTACGAGAAGATGCTCGCCAAGGCGCCGGGCAACCGGAATCTGTACGCCCTGCGAATGATCTACCTCCTCCAGGGCGCGCTCGTCCTGCTGATCTCGCTGCCCGTGCAGGCGGCCATGTACCTGCCGGGCGAGGTCGGCCCGGTCGCCTACGCGGGATGCGCGCTCTGGCTGGTCGGGCTGTTCTTCGAGGCGGTGGGGGACCGGCAGCTCCACCGGTTCACGGCGGACCCGGCGAACAAGGGCCGCATCATGGACCGGGGCCTGTGGAGCTGGACCCGGCACCCCAACTACTTCGGTGACTTCTGCGTCTGGTGGGGACTGTTCCTCCTCGTCTGCGACGACCCGGTGGTGGCCGCGGCGACCGTGGTGAGTCCGCTGCTGATGAGCTACCTCCTGATCAACGGAAGCGGGAAGCGGCTGCTGGAACGGCATATGGCAGGCCGCCCGGGATACGCCGAATACACCGCCCGCACCAGCGGCTTCTTCCCGCTGCCGCCCCGCCGGAGTTAGTCCGCCGGGGTCAGGAAGGATCTTCGGACCGTTCGGACAGCGCCTCCAGCGCGGGCACCGCCGCGTGCAGGGAGCGCTGCTGGGCGGCGGGCAGCCGGGTGATCAGCTCGGTCAGGCGGCTGGTCGTCTCCCGCCGCATGGTGTCGAGCAGGAGCCGTCCCGCGTCATTGACGGCGATCAGGCTGGCCCGCTGGTCCCGGGGGTCCGGATTCCGGTCGATCCAGCCGTGCTCGTCGAGCACATCCACCATGCGGGAGGTGGTGGACAGGGCGATGCCCATCCGGGTGGCGAGGTCGCTGATGCGCAGCGGCCCGTGGGCGGTGAGCGTCGCCAGCGCCGCCCGCCGGCTGGGTGTCAGGTCCCGCTGGGTGCTCCGGTCGCGCAGGACGGGCAGGAGGTGCTGGATCGCCGTGCGGAGCTGTTCGGCCAGCTCCGCCGGCGGCGGGGGACCGGAGTCGGCGGCGGTCGTCATGGCCCCTCGGGCCGCTTGGCAGACGGGTGCGGTGCCGACGGGTGCGGTGCCGACGGCATCGGCGCGGGGGAGGAACCCGGCGGGTCCGGCTCCGGGCGCGGTCCGCGCGGTGCGGCCGGTGTTGCCGGCGTGTCCTGCCGGCCCCCCGCCCGGTCGTCGTGGATGTACGTCCCGCCGCGCAGCAGGGAGGCGACGGCCGCGACGAGACAGGCGGCGATCGCGAAGTCGAAGGCGATGGAGAGACCGTCCGAGAAAGGCCCGGAGATCAGCTGCGGGAAGAAGGAACGCCCGGTCAGGTAGTCGGCGTGGCCCGGCGGCAGGCCGCCCAGCACCTGGGGGCCGAGCAGGCTCCTGATCGGGTTGAAGCCCAGGAGAGAGGCGAACAGCACGCCCACCGGCGGGAGGGCCGCGACCTTGGCCGCGTCGCCGGGATGCACCCCTTGGGCGGTCAGGCCGTGGGTGAGCGCGGTCGGCAGCGACGAGGACAGCCCCGCGATCATCAGCGAGAAGAAGATGCCGATGGACAGGACCGTGGCGGAATTCTGGAACGTGGTGCTGATCCCCGCGCCGACCCCGCGCTGGTCGGCCGGCAGGCTGTTCATGATGGCCGCCCGGTTGGGCGACGCGAACAGGCCCATGGCCACCCCGTTGAGCAGCAGGATCAGGGCGAACATCGGATAGCCGAAGTTGACCGGCAGCATCTCCAGCGCGACGAACGTGCCGGCGGCGAGCAGCATGCCGCCGGTGGTGAACACCCGGGCCCCGAAGCGGTCGGAGGCCCAGCCGGAGAACGGCCCCGCGATCAGGAATCCGATGGTCAGCGGGAGCATGTAGATACCGGCCCACAGGGGCGTGCGCTCGAAGCTGTAGCCGTGCTGGGGCAGCCAGATCCCCTGGAGCCAGATGATCAGGATGAACATCAGGCCGCCCCGCCCGAGCGAGGCCAGCAGATTGGCCACGTTCCCCGCCGTGAACGCCCGGATCCGGAACAGCCGCAGATGGAACATGGGGGCCGCGACCTTGGTCTCCACCACGCAGAAGACGGCCAGCACCACGAGCCCGCCGAGGATGGCGGTGAGCACCCAGGGACTGGTCCATCCCATGGTGTGGCCGCCGTACGGCTGGATGCCGTACGTGATGCCGGCCAGCACCGAGATCAGACCGGCCGCGAAGGTGAGATTGCCCCATTTGTCCAGCCGGGCCGGGGTGCGCATCCCGGTGTCGTGCAGTTTCAGGTACGCCCACACCGTGCCGAACACGCCGATGGGTACGGACACTAGGAACACCAGCCGCCAGTCCACGGGCCCCAGCAGACCGCCGAGCACCAGGCCGATGAAGGACCCGGCGATGCCCGCGACCTGGTTCAGGCCGAGGGCGAGGCCGCGCTGCCGGGCGGGGAAGGCGTCGGTGAGGATGGCACTGGAATTCGCCATGAGCATCGCCCCGCCGACGCCCTGCAGAACCCGCATGCCGATCAGCCACAGCGCCCCTCCGGTCCCCTGCAGCCAGGTCACCGAGAGCAGCACCGAGAACACGGTGAAGACCGCGAAACCCATGTTGTACATCCGGACCCGGCCGTACATGTCACCGAGACGGCCGAAGCTGACCACCAGGACGGCCGTGACCACCAGATAGCTCATGATCAGCCAGAGCAGCAGGCTCGTGTTGCCGGGCTGGAGCGGATCGACCCCGATGCCGCGGAAGATGTCGGGCAGCGCGATCAGCAGGATCGACTGATTGACCGTCGCGATCAGTACACCCAGGGTGGTGTTCGTCAGCGCGATCCACTTGTAGTTCGGCCCGGGCCCGTGGCGGCGGACCGGCCCTCCGGCAGCCGGTCGCGCGGCTGTCCTTCCCATGAAGAACCACTCCCGTCGGGAGTTACTTGCATGACATCAACCAATCTAAATCGGCTGCCCGGGAATGGCCACGGCGCGGGATCGGAATCCCGCCACCTGGGCGGGCCGGGAGCAGCGCGCTCCGGGCATCGTCCACGTACGTCCGGTACGAGCACGATCCTCCGCCTCGCGTCGCACGCACCAGACGCCGTGAGCCCCGCCTTTCGGGGCGGACGGCGCTGCTTTCGCAACAGGTCCTAGGCGCGTCCACGGGCCCGGGCGAACCGGTCGCGCCCCTCGGCGAGGTCCACGACCGGGTCCGGATAGTCGAGGCGGGCCCGGTCCGGGCCCGCCAGCTGCCACGGCTGATGGACGGCCGGCCCCTCCAGACCGGCCAGCTCCGGCACCCAGCGCCGTACATAGTCCCCGCGCGGGTCGAACCGCTTGGCCTGGGTCAGCGGATTCAGCACCCGGTTGGGCCGGGTGTCCGTGCCGGTCCCCGCCGTCCACTGCCAGTTGAGCTGGTTGTTGGCGATGTCCCCGTCCACCAGCAGCTCCAGGAAGTGACGCGCGCCGACGCGCCAGTCCACGTACAGGGTCTTGGTGAGGAAGCTCGCCACCAGCAGCCGGCCACGGTTGTGCATCCAGCCCTCGTGCCGCAGCTGGCGCATGGCCGCGTCGACGACCGGATATCCGGTGCGCCCCGCCCGCCAGGCGGCGGCCTCCGGCCCGTCCGTACGCCAGTGGTCGCCGCGCGTACGGTAATCCGACCACGACGCCTCCGGCCGGGCCGCGAGGACCTGGTGATGGAAGTCGCGCCAGGCCAGTTGGCGTACGAAGGCTTCCGCGCCCGGGCCGCCCGCGTGCCGGGCCCGGTGCACGAGCTCCACCGGGGAGAGAGCACCGAAGTGGATGTAGGGCGAGAGCCGCGACGTCGCGTCGCCGGGCAGATCGTCGTGGCGGTCCTCGTAGGAGCCGATCCCGTCGGCGAGCCACGCCGAGAGCAGCCGCCGGGCCACCTGCTCGCCGCCCCGGGCGAGACCGGGGGAGACCCCGTCCACCGCGTCGCGCCCGGGCAGCGGGTCGCTCCGCACCGGGGGCACCCGGAGCGTCCGTGGCGCGGGCATCACCCCGCGCGGGCCGGCGTCCGCCCAGCGGCGGAAGTACGGCGTGAAGACCGCGAAATGGTCCTTGCCGCCCGAGGGGACGACCCGTCCGGGGGGCAGGGCCGTGATCACCGCGTCATGGACACGCAGCTCGCACCCCGTGCTCCCCAGCTCCGTACGCAGCTGTTCCTCCCTGCGCAGCGCGTACCGGCTGACCCCGCCCGCGACATGGACCTCCCCGGCGCCACTCTCGCGCACCACCCGGCAGACCTCTTCGACGACCTCACCCGTACGGATGACCAGCCGGCCGCCGCGCTCCCGCAGTCCGGCGTCCAGCGACGCCAGGCAGTCGGCCAGGAAAGCCCGGCGGTTGGGGGCGTCGAAGCCCGCTGCCGCTATGCCCTGATCACGGACGAACAGCGGTACGACCTCGTCGGCGGCGCGCAGTGCGGCGCGCAGTACCGGTTGGTCATGTACCCGCAGATCGGAGGTGAAGAGCACCACGGCAACGGTCATCTGTGTCTCCCTACGCGGTCGGGAAATTCATCAGGGCCAGCGGGGCGGAGGTGGGCCGTGCCGAGCCGCCCGCCGGTTCCACCGTGATGCCCATACCCGAGGCCGCGCCGACGGGACCGGCCATCAGGACGGCATCCGAGCCGCCCGTGGGATCCAGCAGACCGGCGCCGCGCATCGTCCCGCCGTCGTTGTACCAGAGCTGATAGACCTTGCCGCCGGGCGGTTTGGGCATCCCGGACGCGATGAACGCGGCCTTGTTCTGCTCCCGGGACACCACCACCGTGCCGGTCGCACCATCCGTCAGCCTCCCCGTGGCGACCTTGGCGTCCGGGGCGGCGAGCACCGACGCCAGCGCCTCGGACCGCTGCTGGGAAGCCTGCGCCGACTGCCGGGCGTCCCGCGCTTCCTGGTGCTGCCACACCGCGACCCCGCCGAACCCGGCCGCCACGGCGAGACACGCCGCCAGCGTGAAGCGGGACATCGCGCGACCCCGCGCCGCGCCGCCACCACGGCGGGACTGCGGGGCGATCCTCGGCGGGTCCTGCCGCTCCGCCGCGATCCGCCGGAGCACCTGCTCCTTCAGCGCGGCCGGCGGTGTCACCGCCACGGCCTGGCCCAGCCGGGCGGCCGTGGCGGCCAGTTCCCGTACCTCCTGCGAACAGGCCTGGCACGCCTCCAGATGCCGTTCGAACGCGGTGCGCTCCTGCGGCGCCAGCGCGTGCAGCGCGTACGCGCCGGTCAGCGTGTGAAGATCCGCGGTGGTCATGCGCTCACCCCCAAGCAGTCGCGCAGCCGGATGAGTCCGTCGCGCAGTCGAGTCTTGACCGTGCCCAGCGGGACCGAGAGCAGCTCGGCCACTTCGCGGTAGGACAGTCCCTGGTAGTACGCCAGTGTCACGGACTGGCGCTGAAGTTCGGTGAGGGTACGCAGACAGCGGCGCACCTGCTCCCGTTCGAGGCTGGCCTCGACCTGCTCGGTGACCTCGTCGAAGGCCGGAGTCCGGTCCAGCAGCGCGGCCCGGTACTCCCGGTCGCTGGACGCCTGAGCCGAGCGCACCCGGTCCACCGCCCGCCGGTGCGCCAGCGTGAGCACCCAGGTCATGGCGCTGCCACGGCTGGGCTGGAAGCGGGCGGCGGTGCGCCACACCTCCAGCAGGACCTCCTGCGTCACCTCTTCCGACTGGGCCGGGTCACGCAGTACGGAGCGCACCAGACCGAGGACGGGCCCGCAGACCATGTCGTACACGCGGGAGAAGGCGTCCTGGTCACCCCGGGCCACCTGGCCCATCAGTTCCTGCAGATCAGGTCCCGCCGAAGCGGGTCCGCCGATGTGTACGGCCTCTTTCACGCGGCTTTCCTCCACGGTGCGGACCCTCCCGGTACGGTCAGGCGGCCCGGCTTCATTCGAGCTGGTTGGCGAGTCATCCGAACAGACTTCACCGGTGATTCGGAGCCGGTGCCCTGGCGGATTGGTCGTGATGAGCACGGGTACGCCGAGATTTCCATGGCCGGGGAACGGCGAAACCCCGGCCGGGCCGAAGCCCGTGCCGGGGTCGCGTGGTGGGGTGCGGGTCAGGCCGCGCTCTCCTGCTCGCGCTCCACCCGCTCGTTCCACTCGCGCTTGACGGCCCGCCACGCCTCGTCGGTCTGGCCGAGCCGCCAGTAGCCCGAGATCGACAGCCGCTCGCGCGGGATGTTCCGCTCGACGCGCAGATGACGGCGCAACTCCTTCACGAAGCCGGCCTCGCCGTGCACGAAGGCGTGGACGTCGCCGGCGGGGAAGTCCAGCGCGCGGACGGCGGCGACCAGGGCCTCGCCCACCGGGCGGTCCCCCCGGTGCAGCCAGGTGATCCCGACGCCGTCCGGCGCCGCGATCTTCTGCTCCTCCTCGGGGCCCGGGACCTCGACGAAGGCGTGCACGGTGGCGCCGGCCGGCGCGCGCTCCAGGGACGCGGCGATCGCGGGCAGGGCGCTCTCGTCACCGGCCAGCAGATGCCAGTCCGCCGCCGGGTCCGGCGCGTAGCCCCCGCCGGGGCCGAGGAACCGCACGGTCTCGCCCACCCGGGCCCCGGCGGCCCACGGGCCGGCCAGGCCCTCGTCGCCGTGCACCACGAAATCGACGGTCAGCTCCCGGGTCTCCGGGGCCCAGGCGCGCACGGTGTACGTACGGGTGGTGGGCCATTGCTCGCGGGGGAACTCCGCGCGGATCCGGTCCATGTCGAAGGGCTCGGGGTACGTCACGCCCTCGGCCGCGAACAGCACCTTGATGTAGTGATCGGTGGCCTCGCCGGTCCCGAAAGCGGCCAGCCCCTCACCGCCCAGCACGAGACGCACCATGTGGGGGTTGATCCACTCGGTGCGCACGACCTGTGCCTCGTGGGCCTTCGGTGCCTTGCGGGCCGGCTGTTCTGCCACGGTGGTCTCCCCTGACTCTCGCGCTGCTTAGGCTTGCCTAAGTTAGCACCTCAGTGCTGGAGGGTGACGAGGAGACGCCCCAGCGCGCCGCCGAGCCCCCAGCGCGTGGCGAGCGCGTCGAGCAGGGCGGGATCGCGCGGCTCCGCGGGCAGCGCGGGGTCGAAGCCCGGCAGGGGTACGTCACCGGCGACCCGCACCACCGTCGGCGCGACCGCCACGTAGGCGCGGGCCTCGTCGAGACGCCTGCGCTGCGAAGGAGTCAGCTTCGAGCGCGGATCGTCGACCGCCGCCATGATCCCCGCCAGATCCCCGAACGCGTCCAGCAGCTTGGCCGCGGTCTTCTCGCCGATCCCGGGCACGCCGGGGAGTCCGTCGCTCGGGTCACCGCGCAGCAGGGCCAGATCGACATAGCCCGGTCCGTCCACCCCGTACTTCTCCCGCAGCGCCGCCTCGTCCATGAGCTGGAGCGTCCCGACGCCCTTGACGGGGTACAGCACCCGCACGCCCCGGGCGTCGTCGATCAGCTGGTACAGATCGCGGTCGCCGGTGACGATGTCCACCGGGCCGGCGGCCCGGCCCGCGAGGGTGCCGATCACGTCGTCCGCCTCGTACCCCGTGACACCCACCCGGGCGATCCCCAGCGCGTCGAGCACCGCCTCGATGACCGGGACCTGGGGCGCGAGCGTGTCCGGCGTCGCCTCCTCGTCCGGGCCCTCCTCATGGATCTCCGCCACCCGGTGGGCCTTGTACGAGGGGATCAGGTCCACCCGCCACCGGGGCCGCCAGTCGGCGTCCATGCACGCGACCAGCTCGTCGGGGCGGTGGTCCTGGACCAGCCGCCCGATGAAGTCCAACAGGCCGCGCACCGCGTTGACCGGAGTGCCGTCCGGGGCTCGCACGGAGTCGGGGACCCCGAAATAGGCCCGGTAGTAGAGGGAGGCGGTGTCGAGGAGCATCAGGCGTCGCGTCACATCCCCGATCATGCCGCATACCACCGACAGTCACCGAAAGTCACGGGGTGACATCGGAAGCACGCTCCGCACCTGGGGTTTTCGCTCCCGGTGACCTGGGACACGTAGGTGTTTGGTCGGTGTGAACCTGGGCAGGCGCGCTCCCGGAGCGGACTCCGTGGCGGTCACAGCGACCGGCACGGACGAAGCGGGCCGAACCCGTCCCGCTCCACGGCCCGCCCGCGGGGGTGTCGGGCCGTCTTCCGTTCAACGCGTGAGGTGTATGTGTCCAGGCTGCAAGCCGATCACCTGTACAAGGTCTTCGGCAGACGACCAGACGAAGCCGTGACGAAGCTCGAAAGCGGTACCGACCGCGACGAGCTGCGCACCGACGGTACGACCGCAGCGGTGATCGATGCCTCGTTCTCGGTCGAGCCCGGCCAGATCTTCGTCGTGATGGGTCTCTCCGGATCCGGCAAGTCCACGCTGCTGCGCATGCTCAACGGACTCCTGGAACCGACCTCCGGACGCGTGCTCTTCGACGGTCAGGACCTGACCGCCCTGAGCCCCGCCGACCTGCGCGACGTCCGCTCCACCAAGATCAGCATGGTATTCCAGCACTTCGCACTCTTCCCGCACCGCAGCGTCCTGGAGAACGCCGCGTACGGGCTCGAAGTACAGGGTGTTCCCCGCGCCGAGCGCGAGAAGCGCGCCGCCGAGGCGTTGGAACTCACCGGCCTGGGCGGCTGGGAGAAGTCCTGGCCCGACGAGCTCTCCGGCGGTATGCAGCAGCGGGTCGGCCTGGCCCGCGCGCTCGCCACCGACGCGGACCTGCTGCTGATGGACGAGTCCTTCAGCGCGCTCGACCCGCTGATCCGGCGTGACATGCAGGATCAGCTGCTGCAACTGCAGAAGCGGCTCAAGAAGACCATCGTGTTCATCACCCATGACCTCAACGAGGCCATGCGTCTCGGTGACCGGATCGCGGTGATGCGCGACGGCGAGATCGTCCAGCTCGGCACCGCCGAGGACATCCTCGTCACCCCGGCCAACGACTACGTCGCGTCCTTCACCCAGGATGTCGACCGCTCCCGCGTGCTCACCGCCGGCGCGATCATGGCCGACCCGGAGACCGCCTTCGGCACCCTGACGGACGGCGGTCTGGAGCTGCGGACCGCTGCCGAGGTCCTCGACCTGGCGCCCGCCCGGGTCCCCGGGTCGACCCCGATCATCGAGCTGTTCACGCCCTGCTCCACCAGCGCCGTCCCGGTCGCCGTCACCGGCGACGACGGCGAACTGATCGGCGTCGTCCCCCGGGCCAGGCTGCTCGCCGTCCTCGGTGAGCCGATGACCCCCACGGCGCCCGCCGGCGTCCCGGGCGGGACCCCGGTCTCCGCCGGCCAGGCGGTGGCCCGTGCCTAGGCTTCAGCTCGGCGACTGGGTCGACGGCGCCGTCGACTTCCTCCAGCGCCACCTCTCCTGGCTCTTCGACGCCATCGGCTCGATCGTCTCCGGCATGTACGAGGGCATCGACGCGGTGCTCTCCGCGCCGGAGCCGCTGCTCCTCGCGGGCATCCTCGCCGTCCTCGCGTGGTGGCTGCGCAGCCTGGTCGCGGGTGTCCTCACCTTCGCGGGCTTCGCGCTGATCGACTCCATCGAGCTGTGGGAAGACTCGATGGCGACCCTGTCGCTGGTGCTCGTCGCGACGATCGTGACGCTGCTCATCGCCGTCCCGCTCGGCATCTGGGCGGCGCGCTCCAAGGCCGTCAGCTCCGTGACACGGCCGGTGCTCGACTTCATGCAGACCATGCCCGCCATGGTCTATCTGATTCCCGGCGTCTTCTTCTTCGGCGTCGGCGTCGTCCCCGGCATCATCGCGACGATCATCTTCTCGCTGCCGCCCGGCGTCCGGATGACCGAACTGGGAATCCGCCAGGTCGACGGGGAACTGGTCGAGGCGGCCGAGGCGTTCGGCACCAGCCCGCGCAACACCCTGCTCCGCGTCCAGCTGCCGCTGGCACTCCAGACGATCATGGCCGGTATCAATCAGGTCATCATGCTGGGCCTTTCCATGGTGGTCATCGCCGGCATGGTCGGCGGCGGCGGTCTCGGTGGCGCCGTCTACCGTGCCATCGGCAACGTCGACATCGGCCTCGGCTTCGAGGCGGGCGTCTCCGTCGTCATCCTGGCGATGTACCTGGACCGGATCACCGGCTCGCTCAGCCTGCAGGTCTCGCCGCTCGGCCGCCGCGCGCTGGCCAAGGCGCGCGAGCTGGCCGGCGGACCGAAGATCTGGAACCACCGTCCGGCCCCCGTCGTCGCTCTCGCCGGCGTCGTCGTCCTCGCGCTCGTCGCGGGCGGCCTGGGCCTGTTCGGCGGCACCTCGCCGGCCACCACCGCCCCGGACGCCGGCAAGGTCGGCCAGGGCAAGAAGATCAGCATGGGGTACATCCCCTGGGACGAGGGCATCGCCTCCACCTTCCTCTGGAAGGAGTTGCTGGAACAGCGCGGCTACGAGGTCGACGCCGGGCAGTACGAGGCCGGCTCGCTCTACACCGGCCAGGCGGGCGGCCAGATCGACATCCAGACCGACTCCTGGCTGCCGGTCACCCACGCCACCTACTGGGCGAAGTACCAGGACAAGCTGGAGGACATGGGGGCCTGGTACGACCAGACCTCCCTGGAGCTCTCGGTGCCCTCGTACGTCAAGGGCGTCGAGTCCCTGGAGGACCTCAAGGGCAAGGCGTCCACCTTCAAGGGCCGCATCATCGGCATCGAACCGAGCGCGGGCGAGACGGCGCTCCTCAAGGACAAGGTCCTCAAGGAGTACGGCCTGGACAGCGAGTACAAGCTGGTCGACGGCTCCACGCCCGGGATGCTCGCCGAGCTGAAGCGGGCATACGCGAAGAAGGAGCCGATCATCGTCGTGCTCTGGTCGCCGCACTGGGCGTACGACACGTACGACCTGACCAAGCTGAAGGACCCCAAGAAGGCCTTCGGCGCGGAGAGCGACGGCGTCCACACCCTGGCCCGCGAGGGCTTCACGGCCGACAACCCGCGGGTGGCCTCCTGGCTGAAGAACTTCACGATGAGCGACGAGCAGCTCACCAGCCTTGAGGCGAAGATCCAGTCGACCGGTAAGGGCAAGGAGCAGGAGGCCGTACGCGCCTGGCTCCAGGACAACCCGTCCCTCGCGGACACGTGGACCCCGGTCGGCGGGGCGGGCCGGGCCGAGGGCGGCGAGGACGAGCGGAAGCGGCCGCTGGAGGTCGCGTGGTTCCCGTGGGAGGAGGACATCGCCGCCACGTATCTGTGGAAGGCGGTCCTGGAGGAGCGCGGGTACACGATGAACCTCAAGCAGTTCGAGGTCGGACCGATGTACGCCGCGATGTCCCGAGGTCAGATCGACGTCCAGTTCGACGGCTGGCTGCCCCACACGCAGAAGCGCTACTGGGACACGTACGGCGACAGCCTCGCCGATCTCGGATCCTGGTACGGGCCGACCTCCCTGGAGATCGCCGTTCCCTCGTACGTCAAGGGCGTCGACTCCCTCGACGACCTCAAGGGGCGCGGGGACGAGTTCAAGGGCCGGATCGTCGGGATCGAGCCCGGCGCCGAGACCATGAACATCCTCAAGGACAAGGTCCTGCCCGGCTACGGGCTCAAGGGGGAGTACGAGGTCGTCGACAGCTCCACGCCCGGCATGCTCGCCGAGCTGAAGCGGGCGTACGCGAAGAAGGAACCGATCGCGGTCATGCTCTGGACCCCGCACTGGGCCTACAGCGAGTACGACCTGACCAAGCTGAAGGACCCCAGGAAGGCGTTCGGGGAGGGTGACCGGATCACCACGGTCGCCAACAAGGACTTCCCGAAGGACTACCCGCGGCTGACGAAGTGGCTCAAGGACTTCACGCTGAGCGAGGAGCAGCTCGCCGGCCTGGAGAACGAGATCCAGAAGCGCGGTATGGGGCACGAGGACGAAGCCGTGAAGGCCTGGATGGCGAAGAATCCGGGCATGGCGGACGCGATGGCCCCGCAGGCGTAACCGCAGGCGTAGCACCGCGACAGGTACGCGCGGTACGTGCGCGCTGTCCGTACGCCCACTCTGTCAGGGGTGAACCTCGCCGGTGGGCGAGGTTCACCCCTGACGTATGCGGCGCACCCCACGGAAACCACTCCTTCGGGGTGTTTATCCGCGCAAGACCCCTGATCCAGGCGCCGGTGGTGGATGGCGTGGGGGAGCATGACCCGCGATACGGGCAGGGTCGGTGACAGAGGATCAGCGGGACATGACAACAGAAATCGATGACGCGAGTGACGTTCTCGGCGATCCGTACGCGGCGGGTCTGCGACTGGTCCAGCAGCACGGGACGGCCGCCGTCCGGCCGGAGGAATTCGACCTGCTGGGCCTGCGCTGGGACCTGCTGCCCGGCGTCTTCGCCCCCACGCGCACCGCGTCGACGGAGCTGTTCAGCGACTGGCTGCCGTACCCCGCCGGAGGCCGCTTCCTGGAGATCGGCAGCGGCACGGGGGTGACGGCGGTGACGGCGGCGCTGCGCGGGTGCGCGCGGGTGAACGCCACCGACATCGCGGCCGCCGCCGTCGACAACACCCGGCTGAACGCGGCCCGGCACCAGGTGGCGGACCGCGTCCAGGCGCTGCGGAGCGACCTCTTCGACGGCCTGGCGCCCGGCGAGCGGTACGACGTGATCTTCTGGAACTCCAATGTCGTCGAGGCGCCGGACGACTTCGAATACGTCGACGACATCCAGTGGGCGATCTTCGACCGCGGCTACACCCTGCACGAGCGTTATCTGCGGGACGGCATGGCCAGGCTGACCAGGACGGGACGCCTCTTCCTCGGCTTCAACAGTCTCGGCAACGTCCCCCTCCTGACCGGCATCGCGGACCGGCTCGGGCTGCGGATCGTCCCCCTGGCCCGCACGACCCGCCGCGCGGGAGCCTTCCCGGTGGAGTTCCAGCTCCTGGAACTCCACCGGGAGGAATAGTCCGGCGCGGAAGAGCCCGGAAGGTGCAGCCCGGTGAACAGCGCGCACGGAACAGCCCGCGACAGCCCACAAGAGACAGCCCGACACGGAACAGCCCGACACGGAACAGCCCGGCGGTCTCAGATCGCCGTCGTCACCTCGTAACGGCGCAGCCAGGCGTCCAGGCCGAGGACGAGTTCCGCCCCCGGCCGGATGTCCGTCATCGCGCCGTCCGCCGCCGCCCGGGCCGCCCCGGCGGTGTCCAGCAGCGGCCTCACCGGCGCGTTCGCGTCGCTGAGGACCTCCCGCAGCCGGTCCCGCAGCGCCTCGCCGTAGCGCGGGTCCTGGGTGCTCGGGTACGGGCTCTTCACCCGGTCGGCGATGGCGTCGGGGAGCGTGTCCCGGGTGGCGGCGCGCAGCAGTGATTTCTCCCGGCCGTCGAAGGTCTTCATCGCCCAGGGGGTGTTGAAGACGTACTCGACCAGGCGGTGGTCGCAGAACGGCACGCGGACCTCCAGCCCCACCGCCATGCTGGCCCGGTCCTTGCGGTCCAGCAGGATCTGGACGAAGCGGGTGAGGTGCAGATGGCCGATCTCGCGCATCCGCCGCTCCAGGGCCGTATCGCTGTCCAGGCGGGGGACCTCGGCGAGTGCCTCGCGGTAGCGCCGGTCCTGGTAACCGGCCACGTCGAGTTTCTCGCACAGCCCGGCGTCCAGCAGCCCGTCGCGGGCGCCCCGGCTGCCGGAGAACCCGGACGCCACCCCGCCGGCGATCCACGGAAACGTATCGGCGGCCACGGTCGCCGGGTCGTGGAACCAGCGGTAGCCGCCGAAGACCTCGTCCGCCGCCTCCCCGGAGAGCGCGACCGTGGAGTGCTCACGGATCGCCTGGAAGAGCAGGTGGAGGGAGGTGTCGCCGTCGCCGAACCGGGTGGGCAGGTCGTGCGCGGCCAGCACGGCGGCCTGGTGACCGGGGTCGGTGAGATCCGCCGTGTCCAGCATGATCTCCTGGTGATCGGCGCCCACATGCGCTGCCATGGCACGGGCGTACGGGCCGTCCGGGGTCCCGCGCAGCCCGTCGGCGTGGAAGTTCTCGGCGTGGCCGGCGAAATCGACGGCGAAGGAACGCAGCGGCCCGCCGCCCCGGGAGCCGAGCAGCCGGGCGGCCAGGGCCGTGACGGCCGAGGAGTCCAGGCCGCCCGAGAGCAGGGTGCACAGCGGTACGTCGGCGATGAGCTGCCGGGCGACGATGTCGTCGAGGAGTTCCCGTACCCGCTCGATGGTGGTGCCGAGGTCGTCGGTGTGCTCGCGGGCCTCCAGGGCCCAGTAGCGCCTGACCGCGATGCCCCGCCTGCTGACCCGCGCGGTGTGGCCCGGGCGCAGCTCGTACATCCCCTGGTAGACGGCGTGGCCGGGGGTCTTGGCGAAGGAGATCAGCTCCGCCAGGCCCTCGGCGTCGACGACGGCGGAGACCGAGGGGTGGGCGAGGATCGCCTTCGGCTCGGAACCGAAGAGGACACCGTCGGGGGTCGGCCAGTAGTAGAGCGGCTTGATGCCCATCCGGTCGCGCACCAGGAGCAGCTCCTGCTCCCGTGGGTCCCAGAGGGCGAACGCGTACATGCCGTTGAGACGCCGCGTGAAGTCCTCGCCCCACTGGAGATAGGCGCGCAGGACGACCTCGGTGTCCCCGCTCGTGCGGAAGGCGTGCCCCAGGGACTCCAGCTCCGCGCGCAGCTCGCGGTAGTTGTAGACCTCGCCGCTGTACGTGGTGACCAGCAGCGTCCGGCCGTCGTGCTCGACCGTCATGGGCTGCCGGCCGCCCGCGATGTCGATGACCGCGAGGCGGCGGTGGCCGAGCGCCGCGTGGGTGTCGAGCCACATCCCGGCCCCGTCAGGACCGCGAGGGGCCATGGTCCCCGTCATCGCCCGGAGCGTTCCGACCTCGGTGGAGAGGTCCCGTTCGTAAGAGATCCATCCACTGATTCCACACATGACTGCCGCTCCTCGTGACTGGCGACCGCGTGATCGGCCACGGTGACCAACGACGGCCCGGCGGCCCGGGTCACGGCGGCCCGAGGCCCTTCGCCGACGCCGGGGGGAGTGCATCATTGACTCCGGAGGCGGACCCGCTCCGGCAGCGGTCGGCAGCGGTCACCGAGGATCGGTGGCGGGTGCGGCAGGACAGCTCCTGCACCGGCGTCAACTCTGAGAGGATGACGATCCGGTCGGGAGGGAGCCCAGTGATGGACGACAAGGAAGCGCTCAGGGTGGGCGCGGCCGTCCGCAGGCGGCGCAGGTCCCTCGGCCTGACCCTGGCGGCGGTCGCCGCCCGCAGCGGATTGTCCGTACCCTTCCTCAGCCAGATCGAGAACGAACGGGCCAGACCCAGTGTCCGGTCCATGGAGCGGGTCGCGGAGGCCCTGGAGACGACCACCGCGCGGCTGCGGGCGGCCGCCGACTCGGCGCGCACGGTGGATGTCGTACGGGGCGGAGGCGACGGCGGTGGCGGGCCCGGGGTGCGCCGGGTGGTGCGCGGCGGACACCAGCTGAACGCCAAGGAGTACACCGGCGAGCAGGACACCGGCCGGGAGTACCAGCACCGCAACGACGAGGTGATGTACGTCGCCGACGGCGCCGTCGAGGTGGAGGCCGAGGGGCGCGCGTACCGGCTGGAGCGCGGCGACACCCTGTATCTGTCCGGTGGCGTACGGCACCGCTGGCGGGCCACCGAGCCCGGCACCCGCATCCTGGTCGTGGCCGTCGCCGAACACATCGACGCGACCGTCGACCCCCGGCGCTGATCCGCGCGATGCCGGTACGGCGGGTCGTCTCGCTCGTCCCCTCCCTCACCGAAGCCGTCGCGGTCACCGCGCCGGGACTGCTGGTGGGCGCGACCGACTGGTGCGTCCGTCCCGCCGGTCTCGACGTCGTACGGATCGGCGGCACGAAGAATCCGGACGTGGCGGCCGTCACGGCCCTGCGGCCCGATCTGGTCGTCGCCGACGAGGAGGAGAACCGTGCCCCGGATCTCGCCGCGCTCCGGGCGGCCGGACTCGATGTGCTGGTCACCCGGATCAGAACGCTCGACCAGGCGTTCGCCGAGCTGGAACGGATGCTGGTCACGGGCTGCGGCGTGACCGCGCCACGCTGGCTGGACGACGCCCGCGCGGCCTGGGACGCGCTCCCGCCGTCCCCTCGCGCCCGGCGGGCCGTCGTACCGATCTGGCGCCGGCCCTGGATGGTGCTCGGACGCGACACCTTCGCCGGGGACCTGCTCGCCCGGCTCGGCGTGGAGAACGTCTACGGGGACCACCCCGAGCGCTACCCACGGATCCCGCTCGACCAGCTGCGGGCGGCGGGCGCCGAGCTGGTGGTGCTGCCCGACGAGCCGTACCGCTTCACCGCCGACGACGGCCCCGAAGCGTTCCCCGGGCTGCCCGCCGCACTCGTCGACGGGCGTTTCCTCACCTGGTACGGGCCGTCACTGGTCCGCGCACCGGCGGAGCTGCGAGCAGCGCTCCGCTGACCAGTCCGCGCAGCGTGCCGTACGCGGCCGCCGCCCACGCCGTCAGCAGCAGCGCGAACAGGCCCGCCGCCGTCCACTCCAGCGCCACCAGCCCCGTGTGCCGCGCCAGCCCCGCCGCACCCGTCACGCAGGTGCCGACCGGGAAGGTGAAGGCCCACCACGTCATCGTGAACCGCATCCCGCGCCGGGCCGCCCGCACCGCCAGGGCCGCCGCCAGAGCCAGCCACAGCAGCGCGAATCCCGTCACCGGCACGCCGTACACCACGGCGAAGGCGCCCAGAGCGCGCGCGTACGGTCCGCCGATCGCCCCGGGCGCCGCGTCGGCCAGCTGCCCCACCGCCGTGACCGACTGGCCGAGCGGGCCGAGGACGAGAAAGAGCAGCGGGGTCAGCGCGAGCGGCGGGGGCCCGTGCAGCACCAGCCGGCCGAAGATCAGCGGCAGCATCGTCAGCGTGGCGAGCAGGCTCAGCCCGAAGAGGGCGTAGCAGCCGAGCAGCAGCGCCTCGCGGCCCTGTCCGGCCGGCACGTACGGCACCAGGAGCGGGCCGACCGCCGCCGAGACCATGGGCGCCACCACCGGCAGCAGCCAGGCCGGCGACACGTCGGCCGGCCGCACGCGATGACGGACGACCAGCAGATACGGGATCGTCACGGCGACAGCGAGGCCGAGCAGCGTCCCGATCCCGAACAGCGCCGCGTCCACGGCGACCGCCGCCCGCTCGCCGAGCACGTCACGGCCCACCGTGAGGGTGGCGCCCCCGACGGCCAGCAGCGCCATGGGCGGGCAGCCGTGAAAGGGGGCCATGGCCGGGTCGAGGAGATGGGCGCGCGCCTGGTCGCGATGGAGCAGCCAATGCCCGGCGCGGGCGGTCAGCACGACGGCGAGCAGTGTCGCCGACAGCGCCCAGATCGCCACGGCGGCGGCCCGCTGCCCGGGGACGTCCACGGGGAGCCCGGCGCCCGCGCTCGCGACGATCGCGGTCCCCATCACCGGCGCGTACCAGTTGGGCCCGAGATACCGGAGCGAGGGCATCCGCCTCCCGGAGGCGCCGGCCGGGGAGGGGGGCTGCGCCAGGGTGGGGACGACGGGGTGCGCGGGGGCCTGCGCGAGGGTGACCATGCTGTCACTGTCGCCCCCGCGTACCGCCCCCACCAGCCCCGTTCTCCCTATGGGGTCATAACCTGGACTGATGACCGATGCGCCGCTCGCCCACCGCGTGCCCGACCTCGGCGCGCTGGAACTGCTGCTCGCCGTCGCCCGGCTGGGCAGCCTCGGACGGGCCGCCCGCGAGATCGGCATCTCCCAGCCCGCCGCCAGCGGCCGGCTGCGGGCCATGGAACGGCTGCTCGGGGTGGCGCTGGTGGACCGCTCGCCGCGCGGCTCCCGGCTGACCGAAGCCGGGACGCTGGTCACCGACTGGGCCGGGCGCGTCGTGGAGGCCGCCGAGGCGTTCGACGCGGGGGCGCAGGCGCTGCGCGACCACCGGGACTCGCGGCTGCGCGTCGCGGCCAGCATGACCATCGCGGAGTATCTGCTGCCCGGCTGGCTGATAGCGCTGCGCCGCGCCCGGCCCGGTACCGCCGTCTCCTTGTCCGCGGGCAACTCGGTCGCGGTCGCCCGGCAGGTGCTCGCCCACGAGGCGGACCTCGGCTTCGTGGAGGGCCTGGCCGCGCCGGACGGCCTGGACTCCGCCGTGATCGGCCAGGACCGGCTGCTCGTGGTCGCCGCCCCCGGCCACCCCTGGGCCCGCCGCCGTACCCCGCTCGACCCCACGGAGCTCGCCGCCGCCCCGCTGATCCTGCGCGAACCCGGCTCCGGCACCCGGCAGGTGCTGGACGCCGGGCTCGCCGCGTACGGCGGCCTCGCCGAGCCCCTGCTCGAACTGGCCTCCACCACCGCGCTCAAGGCAGCGGCCGTCAGCGGGGCGGGACCCTGTGTGCTGAGCGAACTCGCCGTCGGCGAGGAGCTGGCAGCCGGTCGGCTCGTCCGGGTGCCGGTGGAAGGGGTACGGCTGCGCCGCGATCTCCGCGCGGTGTGGCCGGCCGGCGCCCGGCCGGCGGGCCCGGCCCGCGACCTGCTGTCCCTGACGCGGGGCCTGACGGCAGACCGGGAGCCGGACACCCCCTAGGAGCGGGCCCCGGCGGCCCCAGGCCAGGAGTGGCCCCCGGCCAGGAGTGGCCCCCGGCCGGGAGTGGCCCCCGGCCGGGAGTGGCCCCCGGCCGGGAGTGGCCCCCGGCCGGGAGTGGCCCCCGGCCGGGAGTGGCCCCCGGCCAGGAGTGGCCCCCGGCCAGGAACCGCTCCAGGCCAGGAGCGGCCCCGGCTAGGAGCGGCCCCGGCTAGGAGCGACCCCCGGTGGCGGCCCGCTCCCGCGCGGCCCGGACCAGCGCGGTCATCACCCGGGTGTCCTCCCCCATCTCCGGATGCCACTGGACACCCAGCGCCCACCGCGGACCGGGCAGTTCGACCGCCTCGACCGTGCCGTCCGCCGCGAACGCCGAGACGGTCAGATCCCTGCCGAGCCGGTCCACGGTCTGGTGATGGTGTGTCGGCACGTCGAACTCCTCCGGCACCAGATCGCCGTACCGCGTGCCCGGCACCGGTGTCACCGGATGCCCGCCGAAGGCGCCGACGACCGGTGAGCTGTGCCCGTCGACGTGCTGGACGAGCGTCCCGCCGAGCGCCACGTTGAGCAGCTGCATCCCCCGGCAGATCCCCAGCAGCGGGGTGCCGGACGCCAGGGCCGCCTCGATCAGGGCCAGTTCCCAGGCGTCCCGCTCCCTGGCCGGCGGCCCGGTACGGGGGTGCGGCTCGGCTCCGTACCGTACGGGCTCCACGTCGGGCCCGCCCGCGATCACCACCCCGTCGAGCCGGGCCACCACCTCCGCCGCCGAGGCGGGGTCGTCGGGCGGGAGCATCGCGGCCAGCGCGCCGGCCCGCTGGACGAGTCCGGGGTAGGCGGCGGGAAGCAGTGCGGCGGGCAGCTCCCAGATACCCCAGGCGGCGGACGCCTCCAGATAGGTGCTGACGCCGATGAGCGGCTTCACAGATCGGTCCTCCGTGGTGCGCGGTGCTCGTGCTTCGTGTTTCGCGCTGCTTGGTGCTGCTCGGTTCTTCGGTCCGGGGTCCGTCAGTCGCGTTCGAGTTCGGCCTCGGCCTCGGCCAGTGCCGCGAACTCCTCCTCGGGGGCCGCCGCGACCAGCCGGTGCCGACTGTAGAAGGTGAAGTAGGCGAGGGCGACGACATAGACGCCCAGCGCGATGAACGCCGCGTCCTGGTCCACCAGGAAGGTCGCGACCAGCGCCGACAGGGCCAGCACGAACGCCACACCGGAGGTGAGCATGCCGCCGGGCGTGCGGTAGGGGCGGGGCAGCCCGGGCTCACGGCGGCGCAGCACCAGATGGGACAGGGCCATCAGGGCGTACGAGATGGTCGCGCCGAACACCGCGACGTTCAGCATCCGTCCGCCGTCCCCGGTGCCGGCCGCGAGCGCGAAGCCGAGCGCGCCCGGGATCAGCAGCCCCAGGTACGGCGCCTTGCGGCTGCTGGTCAGGGAGAGGAAGCGCGGCAGATAGCCCGCCCGGGAGAGTGCGAAGAGCTGCCGGGACCCGGCGTAGATGAGCGAGAAGAAGGAGGCGACGAGACCGGCGAGACCCGCGTAGTTCACGAACCGGCTCAGCGCTGTCGGACCGCCGTCCCCCTGGAGCGCGACCACCAGCGGATTGCCCGCCTCCCGCACGGCCGCCGAGCCGTGCGCGCCGGTCGCCGCGAAGAAGGTGATCAGCGCCAGCAGCACCAGCACGCCCATGGAGATGGACAGCGCCTTCGGCATCGAACGCACCGGGTCCTTGGCTTCCTCGGCTGCCAGCGGCACGCCCTCCACACCGAGGAAGAACCACATGCCGAAAGGGAACGCCGACCAGATGCCCAGCACGCCGAACGGCAGCCAGGAGCCGGAGCCGAAGGCGTCGTGGTCCACGGGGATGTCGTTCAGCCCGTTCGCGTCGAACTCGGTGAAGGCACCGACCGCGAAGATCAGCAGCGCCGCCACCGCGATGGCCGTCACCACCAGACTGAAGCGCAGCGCCTCGCCGACGCCCCAGAGATGGATCCCGATGAAGATGACGAAGCAGGCGAGGTAGACCGGCCAGCCGGCCGTCAGGCCGAAGAGGTGGAGCGACTCGACGTACTCGCCGATGAAGATCGAGATGGCGGCAGGCGCCAGGATGTACTCGATGAGGATGGCCGTACCGGTGAGGAAGCCGCCCCAGGTGCCGAGCGCGCGCCGGGCGAAGCCGTAACCGCCGCCCGCGGTGGGCAGGATGGCGGACAGCTCGGCGAGCGAGAAGACGAGACAGGCGTACATCACCCCCATCAGCAGCGTGGCGATCGCGAGGCCGCCGAAACCGCCTTCGGAGAGGCCGATGTTCCAGCCCGAGAAGTCGCCGGAGACGACATAGGCGACCCCGAGTCCGGTGAGCAGCAGCCAGCCGGCGCTGCCCCGGCGCAGCGCGCGCCGTTCGAGGTAGTCGGCGTCCCGTGCGGCGGCGCCGTCGCCGGTGGCCGCGGGGGGTGGTGGGGTGCGCGAGTCCGTGGATTCGGACATGATCCGCTCCTGCCTCGGGGTAATGGTGTGGTGGCATACCATTGCGGGCCGGATGGCCGCGCGCAAGGCCCGTGCGTTAAACGGCTGTTACGGATGGGGCCGACGCGTCGGACGGCTCCGGCTCCCGCCGGGCCCCGGCGACGGCCCGCCAGGTCTCGGCCCCTGGCGACGGCCTGTCCGGTCTCGGCCCGGTGACGGCCCGCCAGGCGACGTCCCCCGGCCCGCGCCCCCGGCTCCCGGCCCGTCAGGTGAGGAAACCCCGCAGCAGCGCCGCCGTACCCGCGCAGTGCTCGCGCGCGATCTCCCGCGCCCCGTCCGCGTCCCCGTCCAGCACCGCCCCGACCAGCGCGGTGTGCTGCTGCTGCGAGTGCTCCAGATTCCTGACGAGCAGCGGGATGCAGTCCAGCAGGTCGTTCACCGTCGCCCGTACACCGGCGTACTGCGCGGTCAGGGTGGCGGAGCCGGCCAGCTCCGCCACCGTGAGGTGCAGCAGTGTGTCCAGCCTGCGGTACTCCGTCAGCGGCGCGTCGTGCGTCGCGGCCAGCGCGGACCGGAGCCGTCCCGCCTGCTCCCCGGTGAGTCCGTGCACCGCGCACAGCCCCGCCGCGCCCACCTCCAGCACCTCGCGGAAGCGCAGGACGTCCTCGATGTCCACCGCCGCCACCCGCCGCCGCAGTTCCGCCCCGGCGCCGACGGCCGGGGTGCCGGGCCGGGGCCGTACGAAGGTCCCGCCGTACCGGCCGCGCCTGCTCTCCAGCAGTCCCTGGTCCTGGAGGACCCTGAGCACCTCGCGCAGTGTGACCCGGCTGATCCGCAGCCGCTCGGCCAACTCCCGCTCGGCGGGCAGCCGCTCGCCGTCCGCCACCAGGCCGAGCCGTAGCACCTGGAGGATCTGCTCCAGTGCCTCCTCGAAGCCGTTCCCGGCCCGCACGGGCCGCAGTACCGGCGTCAGCGGGTCCAACGGCTCGTTCTTCCGCGCCACGTGGCCGTTTCCCCTTCCCAAGCAAAGGTCTCCAGGAATACCTTATGGCTTCCGGCTGACCGAAGGAGGAGTAATCCCGTGGCAGACCGCACACCCCCGCTCGCCGTCGAGGAACTGCGCATCCTCGTCGAGAGCGGCGAGATCGACACCGTCGTCCTGGCCTTCCCCGACATGCAGGGCCGGCTCCAGGGCAAGCGCTTCGCCGCGACGTTCTTCCTCGACGAGGTCCTGGAGCACGGCACCGAGGGGTGCAACTACCTCCTGGCCGTCGACACCGAGATGAACACCGTCGGCGGATACGAGATGTCCTCCTGGGAGCGCGGCTACGGCGACTTCGCCATGCGCCCCGACCTCTCCACGCTGCGCCGTCTCCCCTGGAACGAGGGCACGGCCATGCTCGTCGCCGACCTCGCCTGGAACGACGGCTCGCCCGTCGTCGCCGCCCCCCGCCAGATCCTCCGCCGCCAGCTGGAGCGGCTCGCCGGACACGGCTACACCGCGCACGCCGGCACCGAGCTCGAATTCATCGTCTTCAAGGACACCTTCGAGCAGGCCTGGGACAGCCACTACCGGGACCTGACCCCCGCCAACCAGTACAACATCGACTACTCCGTCCTCGGCACCGGCCGCATCGAGCCCCTGCTGCGCCGGATCCGCAACGAGATGGCCGCCGCCGGACTGACCGTCGAGTCCGCCAAGGGCGAGTGCAACCCCGGCCAGCACGAGATCGCCTTCAAGTACGACGAAGCCCTCGTCACCTGCGACCAGCACGCCGTCTACAAGACCGGCGCCAAGGAGATCGCGGCGCAGGAAGGTGTCTCGCTCACCTTCATGGCCAAGTACAACGAGCGCGAGGGCAACTCCTGCCACATCCACCTCTCGCTCCAGTCCCTCGACGCCCCAGGCACCAGCGTCATGGCCGGTGACGGGCCCGGCGGGATGTCCCCGGTGATGCGCCACTTCCTGGCCGGCCAGCTCGCCGCCCTGCGCGACTTCTCCCTTCTGTACGCGCCGAACATCAACTCGTACAAGCGGTTCCAGCCCGGCTCCTTCGCCCCCACCGCCGTCGCCTGGGGATACGACAACCGCACCTGCTCGCTCCGGGTGGTCGGCCACGGCCGGTCCCTGCGCTTCGAGAACCGGCTGCCCGGCGGTGACGTCAATCCGCACCTCGCCGTCGCCGGCCTGGTGGCCGCCGGCCTGTACGGCATCGAGAACGAACTGGAACTCCCCGAGCCCTGCGCGGGCAACGCCTACGACGCCGACTACGCGCATGTCCCGACCACCCTGCGCGAAGCGGCCGACCTGTGGGAGAACAGTCCCATCGCCCGCGCGGCCTTCGGTGACGAAGTCGTCGCGCACTACAGCAACATGGCGCGCGTCGAGGTGGACGCCTTCGACGCCGCGGTGACCGACTGGGAGCTGCGCCGCTCCTTCGAACGCCTGTGAGGAACCACGTGCCCGAACAGTCCCCCACCGCCGGACACCAGGTCCTCAACCCCGCCACCGGGGAGGTCGTCGCCACCGTCGCCACGACCACCCCGGCGCAGGTCGACGCCGCGGTGCGGCGGGCGGCTGCGGCGCAGCGCGGCTGGGCCGCAGCCGCCCCCGCGGACCGCGCCCGGCTGCTGCGCCGCTTCGCGACCGTGGTCGACGCGCACACCGAGGAACTGGCCCGGCTGGAAGTCGCCGAAGCGGGACACACCCTCGGCAACGCCCGCTGGGAGGCCGGCAACGTCCGCGATCTCCTGGACTACTCCGCCGGGGGAGTGGAGCGGCTGACGGGCCGCCAGATCCCGGTGGCCGGCGGACTCGACATCACCCTGCTGGAACCGCTCGGCGTCGTCGGGGTGATCGCGCCCTGGAACTTCCCGATGCCGATCGCCGCCTGGGGCGCCGCCCCCGCCCTCGCGGCCGGCAACGCGGTCCTCCTCAAACCCGCCGAGACCACCCCGCTCACCGCCCTGCGGCTGGCCGAACTCGCCCTGGAGGCGGGTCTCCCCGAGCACCTCTTCCAGGTCCTGCCCGGCGCGGGCCCGGTCACGGGCGACGCGCTGGTCGAGCACCCGGGCGTCGCCAAGATCGTGTTCACCGGCTCCACCCGCGTCGGCAAGCGGATCATGGCCAAGAGCAGTGATCTCGTGAAGCGCGTGACGCTCGAACTCGGCGGCAAGAGCCCCAACATCGTCTTCGCCGACTCCGATCTCGAACAGGCCGCCGCCACCGCGCCGATGGCCTTCCTCGACAACGCGGGCCAGGACTGCTGCGCCCGTACCCGCATCCTCGTCCAGCGCGAGGTCCACGACCGGTTCCTCGAACTCCTCGCCCCCGCGATCGAGTCGGTCGTCGTCGGCGACCCGTCCGACGAGCGCACCCAGATGGGCCCGCTGATCTCGGCGGTCCAGCTGGACCGCGTACGGGCGTACGTCCCCGACGGCGCGAAGGGCATCCGGGGCACCGCGCCCGCCGGCCCCGGCTTCTGGTTCCCGCCGACCGTCCTCACCGACGCCGCCGCCGACTCCCCGGCCGCCACCGAAGAGATCTTCGGCCCGGTCGCCGTCGTCCTGCCCTTCGACGACGAGGAGGACGCGGTCCGGCTGGCCAACGCCACCGACTACGGCCTCGCCGGATCGATCTGGACGCGCGACCTCGGCCGCGCCCTGCGCGTCTCGCGCGCGGTCGCCGCCGGGAACCTGTCCGTCAACTCCCACAGCAGCGTCCGCTACGGGACCCCGTTCGGCGGCTACAAGCAGTCCGGACTCGGCCGCGAACTGGGCCCCGACGCCCTCGCCGCCTTCACCGAAACCAAGAACGTCTTCATCAGCACGGAAGGCTGACCGCCATGACCGACCCCACCAGCGACACCGTCTGCCGCCGACTCGTCGGCCGCACCGCCGTCATCACCGGAGCCGGCAGCGGCATCGGCCTCGCCACCGCCCGCCGGCTCGCCTCCGAGGGCGCGCACGTCGTCTGCGGGGACATCGACGAGACCGCCGGCAAGGCCGCCGCCGAGCAGGCCGGCGGGACCTTCGTCCGGGTCGACGTCACCGACGCCGACGAGGTCGACGCGCTGTTCCGGATCGCGCACGAGACGTACGGCAGCGTCGACATCGCCTTCAACAACGCGGGCATCTCGCCGCCCGACGACGACTCGATCCTCACCACCGGACTGGACGCCTGGCGGCGGGTCCAGGAGGTCAACCTCACCTCGGTGTACCTGTGCTGCAAGGCCGCCATCCCCTACATGCGGCGCCAGGGCAAGGGCTCCATCATCAACACGGCGTCCTTCGTGGCCCGGATGGGCGCGGCGACCTCGCAGATCTCCTACACAGCGTCCAAGGGCGGGGTACTCGCCATGTCCCGCGAGCTGGGCATCCAGTTCGCCCGGGAGGGCATCCGCGTGAACGCGCTCTGCCCGGGGCCGGTCAACACCCCGCTGCTGCGGGAGCTGTTCGCCAAGGACCCGGAGCGGGCGGCACGCCGCCTCGTGCACATCCCGGTCGGGCGGTTCGCCGAGGCGGACGAGATCGCGGCGGCCGTCGCCTTCCTCGCGAGCGACGACTCGTCCTTCGTGAACGCCACGGACTTCCTCGTCGACGGCGGCATCTCCGGGGCGTACGTCACTCCCCTGTAGGGCGTATGTAGGGCGTACCCACCGCCCCCGGCACGGGCCGTACGTCCCCGCAGGACTCAGAGGAACGTACGGCCCTCGCCCCGGTACGTGGGGACGGCCGCCACCACGCGGTCGCCCTCGACCAGGTGCAACGCCGCGAACCGCTCGCACAGTTCACCGGCCTTCGCATGCCGGAACCACACCTTGTCGCCGATCAGCAGATCGTCGGCGGCCGACCCCAGCAGCGGTGTCTGCACTTCGCCGGGCCCCTCCCGCCCGTCGTACCGCAGCCCCTCCGGCAGATACGGAACGGGCAGCCGGTCCCGGCCCGGAGCCCCCGACGCCGGATAGCCGCCGCCGAGCACCGTCACCACCCCGACGCCCGGCCTGCGCACCACCGGCTGGGCGAACAGCGCCGCCGGACGGCCGCTGAACGAGGTGTAGTCGTCGAAGAGCCGTGGCACGTACAGCCCCGAGCCGGCGGCTATCTCGGTCACCGCCGCCTCGGCCGCCGTGTGCTGCACGCTGCCCGTACCCCCGCCGTTGACGAATTCCAGCTCCGGCGCCACGGCCCGCACCGCGCGCACCACCGCCGCGCGCCGCTCCGCCAGCTCCCCGCGGGCCACCGCCTGCATCAGCCGTACCGCCCGCGACCGCACCGGCCGCCCCGCCGGACTGTCGCCGACCCCGGCCACATGACCCTCGTACGCCATCAGCCCGACCAGCCGGAAACCGGGGCGGCGGACGACCGACCTGGCCAGCTCGGCCAGCTGCGCCGGCTCGCGCAGCGGGGAGCGCAGGGCACCGATCCGCATCCGGCCGCCGAACAGCCGCAAGGCGGTGTCCATTTCCAGGCAGACCCGGATCTCCGCACGGCCGCGACCGCGTGACGCGTCGATGAGGTCCAGGTGCGCCGGGTCGTCGATCATCACGGTGACGGCGGCGGCGAGTCCCGGATCGGCGGCGAGCTCCCCGTACGCGGCGCGGTCCGCCGACGGATACGCGAGGAGTACGTCCCCGAACCCGGCCCGGGCCAGCCACAGCGATTCGGCGAGCGTGAACGACATGATCCCCGCGAAGCCGTCCCGGGCCAGGACCCGTTCCAGCAGGGCCCGGCAGCGCACCGACTTGCTCGCCACCCGGACCGGCTTGCCGCCGGCCCGCCGGACGAGATCGTCGGCGTTGGCGTCGAACGCTTCGAGATCGACGAGGGCGAGCGGGGCGTCGAGATGAGCGGTGGCCCGGTCGTACCGGGCCCGGTCCGAGGCACGCGGAGTCATGGACCGAGCTTGCCAGAGACGATTACCGGACGGTAGGGGGATGATTTGGGCAGATCCTTCCGGGCCTGACGGCCCGTTCCCGCCGGGCCCGCCCCAGCCCGTAGAGTGACGGGCACGCGGCGCCGAACGGGCTCTCCCCGGAGGGCGATCGGCGACCGGACCAGTCTGTAGAGGCGGGACAGGGGGGCGGATGAGCACCGACGCGCGGCGCGCTCCGCTACCACCACCAGCGGCCCCGGCGACACCGCCGGCCGTGCCCGACCCGGCGGTACCCGCGCCGGCCATGCCCGCGCCGGCCGCCCCAGCTGTCCGGCCGCCCGCGCAGGCCCCGCCCATGCAGGCCCCGCCCGCGCCGCACGCCCCGGCTCCGCGGTCGCCCCGTCCGCCGTCCGCCGTATCCGCCCCGCCGTCGGTTCCGCCGCGTCCCGGCGCTCCGGCGGAGGACGGCGGGAACGTCCGGAGCGCCGAGACGACCGTCCAGTTGCGGATCGTGCCGCTCCCCCCGGCCGCGCGGGTCGCGCCACCGGCGCCCGCCGTGCCGTTCGTGCCACCGGCGCCGCTCCTGCCGCCCGCCGTACCCCCACCACGTCAGCCCTGGGCGGGTGCGCCTCCCGAGACCCCCATGGAGACCACCACCCAGCTGCGGATCGTGTCCGTCCGCCCCCCGAGGAGGACCGCCGGCGCCGTGGTCTGCGCCGTCCTCGGGCTCGGACTGATCGGGGGCGCCGTCACCGGCAGCTGGCTGACCGGCGACTCGGCGGAGCGGCCCGCCGCCCGGAACGCGTACGACACGGCCCACAACCTCTGGCACAGCGTTCCCGTCGACACCCTCTTCCCGCGCACCCTGGCGGGCGACGGAGCCGGGCCCGGCGGCGCGGACCGCGCTTGGACACGGACCGGCGTCGCGCCCGACAGCGGATGCGCCGGCACACTCGACCCGCTGCTGCTGCGCACGGTCCGCCCGGTGGGGTGCGGGCGGGTGCTGCGCGCCACGTACACCGACGCCACCTCCAGCAGCGTCACCACCGTCGGGCTGGTCTTCACCCAGGGCGACCCCGCCGCGATGAACGCCCTCCGCGCCCGCTTCACCACCGAGGGCCTGGGGCGGCGCTCCGACCTGATGCCCCGCACCTTCCCCGTCAGCGGCACGGTCGCCGCCGGATTCGGCGACGCCCAGCGCGCGAGCTGGACGGTGAACGTCCTCACCGACGCCCCCGTCATGGTCTACGCCGTCTCCGGCTTCGCCGACGGGCGCCGCGTCAGCGCTCCGGAGCCCGCCGACAAGGCCATGGTCAAGGGCGCCACGTCCGCGCCCGCGCAGGCGGGCCTGGGGCACGAGGCCAAGGGCATAGCGGACCGGATCGAGCGGGGGCTGCGCGCGAGCGTCGCCGCCGGGACGGCGGCCCCCCGATGACCCCGGACATCACGAAGGCGACCCACGGGACCCGTGCGGCCCGGACGGCGTCCCGGGGGATACCAGCACCCCCGCGCACGGCGATGCCCCGTGGCCGCGCCGTCGCCGCGCTCGCCGCCGCCGCTTCCCTCGTCCTGCTCGTCCCGGCGGCCCCGGCGCACGCCGACGGGATCCGCGCCCAGCAGTGGGCCCTCGACGCCCTCCACACCGACCAGGCCTGGCGCACCGCGCAGGGGAAGGGCGTCACGGTCGCGGTTCTCGACACCGGTGTCGACGGCGACCATCCCGACCTCGAAGGCCAGGTACTTCCGGGCAAGGACCTCGTCGGCTTCGGCGCCGTCAGCGGCGACCGCTCCTGGGCCCGGCACGGCACCGCCATGGCCGGGATCATCGCGGGCCACGGCCATGGTTCCGAGCGCACCGAAGGGGTCCTCGGCATAGCGCCCGAGGCGAAGATCCTGCCCGTCCGGGTCATTCTCGAAGGCACCGACCCGGCCCGCGCCAAGGCCCGCACGTCCCGGGGCGGCGCACTGGCCGACGGCATCCGCTGGGCCGCCGACCACGGCGCGGACGTCATCAACCTCTCCCTCGGGGACGACAGCGAGTCCGCCCACCCCGAACCGGGTGAGGACGAGGCCGTCCAGTACGCGCTCGCCAAGGGCGCCGTCGTCGTCGCCTCGGCGGGCAACAGCGGCGAGAAGGGCGACCACATCTCGTACCCCGCCGCCTATCCCGGGGTGATCGCGGTGACGGCCGTCGACCGCTACGGCACGCACGCCCCCTTCTCCACCCGCCGCTGGTACGCCACCGTCAGCGCCCCGGGCGTCGACGTCGTCATCGCCGACCCCGACCGCCACTACTACGAGGGCTGGGGCACCAGCGCCGCCGCCGCGTTCGTCTCCGGCGCGGTCGCGCTCGTCCGCTCCGCCCACCCCGGCCTCACGCCCGCGCAGATCAAGAAGCTCCTCGCGGACACCGCACGCGAGGTCCCCGAGAGCGGCCACGACGACGCGCGGGGATACGGCCTGGTCGATCCGGCCGCCGCCATCGCGGCCGGTGCGAAGGTACCCCGGACGGCTCCGGCCGGAGAGGCGGCCGGCTACGGCGAGCGGTACTTCGGCGACGGCCCCGACGCCCCGCCCGCGCTGTCCGAACCGGCGACCTGGCTCGCCCCGGCGGCCGGCGCGGCCGGAGCGATGCTGCTGGTGTGCGCGGTGGCCCTGTGGCGCGGCGGTCCCGGCCGGCGCGGCTCCCGGCGCTGAGAGCGGGCCCGCGATACCGGGCCCGCGACACCCGGCCCGCGCACGCCCGGCCCGCGACACCCCGCCGCGTGCCCGCCGTGTGCCGGGCACGCCGCCCCCTCACCCCCGCCCGGGGCGCTCCTGGAGAAACCGCTCCACGGCGGTGACGGCCGCCTCCTCGACCCGGGCGACGCCGTCCTCCTTCGTCGCGTGGCCCGCCGAGAGCACCGCGACGAGGCAGCCCCGTACCCGCCCGACCGAGTGGACGACCCACAAGCCGGAACCGGACCGTGGCAGCCAGCCGTTCTTCAGCGCCCAGTCGCCGCCCGCCGCCGACACCCCCCACGCCTGCCCCGGCACCACCCGCTCCATCAGTCCGGCGGCGAACCGGCGCGCTCGCCCGTCCAGCTCGGGACCCCGGCCGAACACCGCCCTGAGCAGCGTCAGCTGATCGCGTGCGGTGGTCCGGGTGAGTCCCCAGGCGGGCGCGCCGGACGTCCGGGTCATGCCGAGCCGCGCGTGCGCCGCGTCCAGCCCCGCCACGCCCCCGAGCGCCGCCCGCAACGCCGTCGCCGCGTCGTTGTCACTGTGCCGGATCATGGCCGCGGCGAGGTGCTCCTCCTTCGCCGTCAGCCACCGGCCGGTGTCCCCCGCGCGCAGCAGCAGTGCCACCAGCACGGCGACCTTCACCACACTGGCGGTGACATACGTCCGGTCCTCGCCGTGCCCCGCCCCGCGCCCACCGGCGATGTCGCCCACCGCGACCGAGAGATCCACCCGACGACCGTACGTCCGCCGTGCGCGGTTAGGCTCGACCCGTGGCGCTCAAGAACATTCCCGACCCAGGTTTCTCCGACGACGACGGCACCGCCGATCCCGCGCTGACGGCGGCCCTCGCCGCCTGGGCCGTGGACCGCGCGGCCGAGCCGCGGGTGCTGGCGGCGCTGCGGGGCGCCAGGCTGCTGGTCCCCGTCGTCGCCGTCCTCGGCGAGAGCGAGGAGGACGAGAACGGCCTGCGCCGCGAGAAGACCAGCGACATGGCCGTCCCCACGCTCCAGGCGGGCGACCGGCGCGCGCTGCCCGCGTTCACCTCCATCGCGGCGCTGGCCCGCTGGAATCCGGAGGCCAGGCCCGTCGCCGTACCGCTGCACCAGGCGCTCCAGGCGGCCGCCCACGAGCGGGCCGACACACTGGTGCTCGATCTCGCGGGGCCCGTCGCGTACCAGCTCACCGGGAGCGCGCTGCTCGCCGTCGCCGAGGGCCGTACCAGCACCGATCCGCTCGACGACCCGGCCGTCACCGAGGCGGTACGGTCCGCCGTCGCCGCCGAGCCCGCCGTGCTGCGGGCCCATCTCGGTCCCGGCAGCGCGGACGGCACCCTCGCGCTCGTGCTCGCCCCGGACGCGTCCCCGGCACCGACGGTCCGCCGTATCGCCGAGGCGCTCGCGGCCGACGACGTACTGAGGGCCCGCCTGGTACGCGGACTCGACCTGGCTCTGCTGCCGGCCGAGGCCACGCCACCCGGCGAGCCCCTTTTCGTACGTCGGTGAGTCCGGGCGCCGGGCCGGCCGTCGAGCCGGCCCCGGCAGCCGTGGACCGGGTCCGTCAGCCGTAGACCGGGCCCGTGTACTTCTCGCCCGGGCCCTGGCCCGGCTCGTCCGCCACGACCGACGCCTCGCGGAACGCCAGCTGGAGCGACTTCAGACCGTCCCGCAGGGGCGCCGCGTGGAACGAGCTGATCTCCGTCACGCTCGCGTCCAGCAGCCCGGCCAGCGCCGTGACCAGCTTGCGCGCCTCGTCCAGGTCCTTGTGCTCGTCGCCCTCCTCGGTCAGACCGAGCTTCACGGCGGCGGCGCTCATCAGGTTCACCGCGACCGTGACGATCACCTCGACAGCGGGGACTTCCGCGATGTCACGGGTCATGGCGTCGAAGTCGGGGGACTCCTGGGGGGTTTCGGGGGACTCCTGAGGGGAGGTCGCGTCACTCATGCCCCACACGATATGCCCCGATGGAGTGACGTCCGTCCACCGCCCGGACGGACGTCGGTTAGCCCCTCCGGGCGGTTGCTGCTAACCTGGAGTAACGACCGGCCGGACACGTATGTGCCCGGCCCACAAGTGGAGGCTCCGCTCTCCCACCTGGCCGCCCCTCGGGGTGGCGGGTCACCGGTCAGGTGGCGCCCATCGTTCCGTACGGACGATGGAGCCGCCCGATGCGCCCCGTGTACGCACACGGCGGTGCTCCGGTTGTTATGGAGCTCCTGCCTGTGTGCCGTCCGGGGCATTTTTTCGTGTTCCGCCGCGGTTGGTCTGAGAAACAGACGTTACGCGGCTGTCTGCCAGACAGTCGTGTGGTGCTACCGAGGAGGATCCATCAGCGCCGAGCCCCGCATTAACGACCGGATTCGCGTTCCCGAGGTCCGACTCGTCGGTCCCAGCGGCGAGCAGGTCGGCATCGTGCCGCTTGCCAAGGCCCTGGAACTGGCGCAGGAGTACGACCTTGACCTGGTCGAGGTCGCGGCGACCGCACGTCCGCCCGTGTGCAAGCTCATGGACTACGGGAAGTTCAAGTACGAGTCGGCCATGAAGGCCCGTGAAGCGCGCAAGAACCAGGCGCACACGGTCATCAAGGAGATGAAGCTCCGGCCGAAGATCGACCCGCACGACTATGACACCAAGAAGGGTCACGTCGTCCGGTTCCTCAAGCAGGGTGACAAGGTCAAGATCACGATCATGTTCCGTGGTCGTGAGCAGTCCCGCCCCGAGCTTGGGTTCCGTCTGCTCCAGCGTCTCGCCTCGGATGTCGAGGATCTCGGCTTCATCGAGTCGAACCCGAAGCAGGACGGCCGGAACATGATCATGGTTCTTGGCCCGCACAAGAAGAAGACCGAAGCCATGGCCGAGGCCCGCGAGGCGCAGGCCGCCCGCAAGGCCGAGCGTCAGGGCTACGCCACCGAGGACTCGGCGGAGTCCACGGACACGGAGACCGAGGCCCCGGCCGAGGTCCCCGCCGAAGCTCCGGCCGAGGCACCTTCCGAAGCGTGACCCGCGGGGCGCCAACCAGGCGCCCACGGCTCCGGTCCGGAACCACACACCCAGAGATCTGACGCTCCCGTCGCGCCGGTTTACGGACCGGTGGGGAGCGCCACTGACGAGGAGAGAACGGCGCTATGCCGAAGAACAAGACGCACAGTGGTGCCAGCAAGCGCTTCAAGATCACCGGCTCCGGCAAGGTGCTGCGCGAGCGGGCCGGCAAGCGCCACCTGCTCGAGCACAAGCCGTCCAAGCTGACGCGTCGCCTCACCGGCAACGCCGAGATGGCCCCGGGCGACGCCAAGAAGATCAAGAAGCTTCTCGGCAAGTGATGTCGGTGCCCCCGGTGACCGGGGGCACGACACCAGGACCGGGACCCATTCGTTTCCGGGCCGTGTGATTCCACACCACGGCCCCGCTACAAGGAGTTAACAAGTGGCACGCGTCAAGCGGGCAGTCAACGCCCACAAGAAGCGCCGGGCAATCCTCGAGGCGGCCAGCGGTTACCGCGGCCAGCGCTCGCGCCTTTACCGGAAGGCGAAGGAGCAGGTCACCCACTCCCTCGTTTACAACTACAACGACCGCAAGAAGCGCAAGGGCGACTTCCGTCAGCTGTGGATCCAGCGGATCAACGCCGCTGCCCGCGCCAACGGCATCACCTACAACCGCTTCATCCAGGGTCTGAAGGCCGCCAACGTCGAGGTGGACCGCAAGATCCTCGCCGAGCTGGCCGTGAACGACGCGAACGCGTTCGCCGCGCTCGTCGAGGTCGCCCAGAAGGCCCTCCCGAGCGACGTCAACGCTCCGAAGGCCGCCGCCTGATCTCCGTCAGGCCGCATTCGCTTTCCGCCGGACCCGCAGGCGCCACGCCTGCGGGTCCGGTGCGTTCCGCGACAGCCCGAGTCCCGCGACAGCCCCAGTCCCGCGACAGCCCCACCCCGTACCTCCTGATACGAGAAGTGAGAGCCGCCTCCCATGGGCACCCCCGAGCTGATCTCCCCGCGATCCCCGCGCGTCCTGGCCGCGAGGAGACTCGCCAGGCGCGCCTTCCGCGGCAAGGAACGCCGGTTCATCGCCGAGGGCCCGCAGGCCGTACGGGAAGCGGTGGCCCATCGCGGTGACGACGGGGAGCCGACTCTCACCGAACTGTTCACCACCGTCGAGGCCGCCGAGCGGTACGCCGACATCATCGACGCGGCCCGCGACGCCGGCGCCCGCGTCCACTACGCCCCAGACACGGTGCTCGCCGACGTCTCCCAGACCGTGACCCCCCAGGGGCTCCTCGGCGTCTGCCGCTTCCTCGACTCGCCGTTCGAGGACATCGTGCGGGCCCGCCCCCGGCTCGTCGCCGTCCTCGCGCACGTCCGCGACCCCGGGAACGCCGGTACGGTGCTGCGCTGCGCCGACGCGGCGGGCGCCGACGCCGTCGTCCTCACCGACGCCTCCGTCGACCTCTACAACCCGAAGTCGGTCCGCGCGTCCGTCGGATCGCTCTTCCACCTCCCGGTCGCCGTCGGTGTCCCCGTCGAGCAGGCCGTCCAGGGGCTCCAGGACGCGGGCGTCCGCATCCTCGCCGCCGACGGCGCGGGCGAGCGGGACCTGGACGACGAGCTCGACGCGGGCACCATGGGCGGGCCCACCGCCTGGATCTTCGGCAACGAGGCATGGGGGCTGCCGGAGGAGACCCGCGCCCTCGCGGACGCCGTGGTACGCGTACCGATCCACGGAAAAGCCGAGAGCCTGAACCTCGCGACGGCCGCCGCCGTATGCCTCTACGCCTCGGCGCGCGCCCAGCGGGCCCGCGGGTGAACGCTGAGGGGGTCCGCCCCGTCACTTTGAGCGAGTAGTGTGTGCGCCTTCGGGGACCCACTGAGCTACGCGGAAGAGGTGGGGTAGGGGGATGACTGTCGGGACGAGCGGACCCGCCGCGGTCCAGGGGCCGGTTCCGGGTGCTTCCGGTGAGGCCGTGACGGGCGCGGGTGAGGCCGTCACGGGCGAGGCCGTGAACGTGCCGGGGACCGGATCCGGCGCGTCCGCGATCGATCCTGACGACCTGCCCGACGGACTGGTCGTCGCCGACGCGACGGGCCGGGTGATCTGCTTCAACGCCGCCGCCGCCCGCATCACCGCCGTACCGGTCCCGGACGCCCTCGGGCTGCCGCTGGACCGGGCCCTGCCGCTGACGGACCTGGAAGGCCACCGCTGGTGGACGCTGACCGATCCGTACGGCGGGCTCGCCACCCGGGTGGGCCAGCCGGAGCGCAATCTGCTGCTCCCCGGCGGCCGGGAGGTCCTGGTCTCCGCCCGCTACGTGCGCGCGTACCCGCAGGGCCCCGTCCAGCGGCTGGTCATCTGCATCCGTGGCACCGAGGCGCGGCGCCGCACCGAGCGCAGCCACGCGGAGCTGATCGCCACCGTCGCGCACGAGCTGCGCTCCCCGCTCACCTCGGTCAAGGGCTTCACGGCGACGCTGCTCGCCAAGTGGGAACGTTTCACCGACGACCAGAAGCGGCTGATGCTGGAGACCGTCGACGCCGACGCCGATCGCGTCACCCGGCTGATCACGGAACTGCTCGACATCTCCCGGATCGACTCGGGCCGGATGGAGGTGCGCCGCCAGCCGGTCGACATCGGCGCGGCGATCGGCCGCCATGTCCAGGCCCACGTCGCGTCCGGGCAGTCGGCGGACCGTTTCCTCGTACGCGTCCTGCAGCCGCTGCCCGATCTCTGGGCGGACCCTGACAAGATCGACCAGGTCCTCGGCAACCTGCTGGAAAACGCGGTGCGCCACGGGGAGGGAACCGTCACCATCGAGGTGGCAGCCGCGTACATCCAGCACGCGGAGAACGTGACGAAGGGAACGGCCGTCACCGTGTGCGACGAGGGCCCCGGCATCCCCGAGGAGTCGATGGGCCGTGTCTTCACCCGCTTCTGGCGGGGGAGCAAGCGCGGCGGGACGGGCCTCGGCCTGTATATCGTCAAAGGCATCGTCGAGGTGCACGGCGGGACGATCACCGTCGGCCGAGGACCCGGCGGCGGTGCCCAGTTCCGATTTATCCTGCCCGTCGGCGCTCCGGCCTATCTGACCTGAGCGGCCCGCGGGCTTCTTCACCTTCGTACGGCCTTTAGACTCGACCTTTGGCACCTTTGCGCCCTCAGCGATCGAGCAGGGTCGTTTCGCCAGCCAAACGGAAGTACGGGAAGAGATGTCGGCACCCAACAAGTCGTACGACCCAGTCGAGGTCGAGGCACTGAAACCGGAAGAGATCGAGCGCCTGCGGGACGAGGCGGTCGCCGCCTTCGCCGCCGCCGGTGACCTCGACGCGCTCGCTCACGCGAAGACCGCGCACACCGGAGGTACCTCGCCGCTCGCCCTCGCCAACCGCGAGATCGGCGCGCTGCCGCCGCAGGCCAAGGCCGAGGCGGGCAAGCGCGTGGGCCAGGCCCGCGGCGCCGTCAACAAGGCCCTCGCCGCCCGCCAGACAGAGCTGGAGGCGGACCGAGACGCCCGCGTGCTGGTCGAGGAGGCGGTGGACGTCACGCTGCCGTACGACCGCGTCCCGGCCGGCGCCCGCCACCCGCTGACCACGATCATGGAGCGGGTCGCGGACGTCTTCGTGGCCATGGGCTACGAGATCGCGGAAGGGCCCGAGGTCGAGGCGGAGTGGTTCAACTTCGACGCCCTCAACTTCCTCCCCGACCACCCCGCGCGCCAGATGCAGGACACCTTCTTCGTCCAGGGATCCGGCGCGGGGACCGGCGACGCCGCCGACGGCTCCGGTGTGGTGCTCCGTACGCACACCTCGCCGGTCCAGGCCCGCACCCTGCTCGACCGCGAGCCGCCCGTGTACGTCGTCTGCCCGGGGCGGGTCTACCGCACCGACGAACTCGACGCCACGCACACCCCGGTCTTCCACCAGATCGAGCTGCTCGCCGTCGACGAGGGCCTCACCATGGCCGACCTCAAGGGCACCCTGGACCACATGGTCCAGGCGCTCTTCGGCGCGGACATGAAGACCCGGCTGCGCCCGCACTTCTTCCCCTTCACCGAGCCGTCCGCCGAGATGGACATGGTCTGCTACGTGTGCCGTGGCGCCTCCGTCGGCAACCCCGACCGGCCCTGCCGCACCTGCGGCAGCGAGGGCTGGATCGAGCTGGGCGGCTGCGGCATGGTCAACCCCAAGGTGCTCGTCGCCTGCGGCGTCGACCCCGAGAAGTACAGCGGATTCGCCTTCGGGTTCGGCATCGAACGGATGCTGATGTTCCGCCACAACGTCGAAGACATGCGAGACATGGTCGAGGGTGACGTCCGTTTCACCCGGCCTTTCGGGATGGAGATCTGATGCGCGTCCCGCTTTCCTGGCTGCGGGAATACGTCGACCTGCCGGCCACCGAGACCGGCCGCGACGTGCAGGCCAAGCTCGTCTCCGCCGGTCTGGAGGTCGAGGCCGTCGAGCAGCTCGGCGCCGGCCTCAAGGGCCCCCTCGTCGTCGGCAAGGTGCTCACCATCGAGGAGCTGGAGGGCTTCAAGAAGCCCATCCGCTTCTGCACCGTCGACGTCGGCACGGCCAACGGCACGGGTGAGCCGCAGGAGATCGTCTGCGGCGCCCGGAACTTCACCGTCGGCGACAAGGTCGTCGTGGTCCTGCCCGGCGCGGTCCTGCCCGGCGACTTCGCGATCGCCGCGCGCAAGACGTACGGCAAGACCTCGCACGGCATGATCTGCTCCGGCGACGAGCTGGGCATGGGCGACGACGGCTCGGGCGGCATCATCGTCCTGCCGCCGGAGCACGAGGCCGGCACCGACGCCATCGCGCTGCTGGAACTGGTCGACGAGGTCCTCGACATCGCCGTCACGCCCGACCGGGGCTACGGCCTCTCCCTGCGCGGAATCGCCCGCGAGACCGCCACCGCGTACGGCCTGCCGCTGCGCGACCCGGCGCTCCTCGACGTGCCCGCACCGAACTCCTTCGGCTACGGCGTGAAGATCGCCGACCCGATCGGCTGCGACCGCTTCACGGCCCGCACGGTGACCGGACTCGACCCCGAGGCCCGCTCGCCGATCTGGCTGCGCCGCCGGCTGCAGAAGGCCGGGATGCGCACCGTCTCGCTCGCCGTGGACATCACCAACTACGTGATGCTGGAGCTGGGCCAGCCCCTGCACGCGTACGACCGCAGCCGGCTCGACGGGCCCATCGGCGTCCGCCGTGCCGAGGCCGGCGAGAAGATCACCACGCTCGACGGTGTCACCCGGGTCCTGGACGCCCAGGACCTGGTCATCACCGACGACCGCGGGCCGATCGGCCTCGCGGGCGTCATGGGCGGCGCGCACACCGAGATCGCCGACCCCGAGACCGACCCGGAGACGGGCGCGGTCAGGGGCACCACCGACGTGGTCATCGAGGCCGCGCACTTCGACGCGATCTCCATCGCCCGCACCGCGCGCCGCCACAAGCTGGCCTCCGAGGCGTCCAAGCGCTTCGAGCGCGGCGCCGACCCCGAGGCGGCGGCCGCCGCCGCACAGCGGACCGTCGACCTGCTGGTGCTGCTCGCCGGCGGTTCCGCCGAGGCCGGCGTCACCGAGATCATCTCGCCCTCCGCGCCGCACACGATCACCATGCCCGCCGACCACCCCGACCGCGTCGCGGGTGTCCGTTACGGCCGGGAGATCGTCGTACGCCGCCTCCAGGAGGTCGGCTGCGACGTCTACGGACAGGACGAGCTGGTCGTCACCGTGCCGTCCTGGCGCCCCGACCTCGGCGTGCCCAACGACCTCGCCGAGGAGGTCATCCGCCTGGAGGGGTACGAGAACCTCCCCTCCACCCTGCCGACCCCGCCCTCCGGCCGCGGGCTCACCGAGCGGCAGCGCCTGCACCGCCGCGTCGGCCGCGCCCTGGCCGGCGCCGGATACGTCGAGGCACTGAACTACCCGTTCACCGGCGACGCGGTACTGGACGCCTTTGGCCTGCCCGCCGACGACGCCCGGCGCCGTACCGTCAAGCTGGTCAACCCGCTCTCCGACGAGGAACCGGCGCTGCGCACCACGCTGCTGCCGGGCCTGCTCGGCGCGCTGCGCCGCAACGACGGCCGCGGCTCGCACGATCTGGCGCTCTTCGAGACCGGTTCGGTCTTCCGGCCGACCGGTGACGAGACCGTGCCGGTACGGCTGCCCGTCGACCGCCGCCCGACCGAGGCGGAAGTGGCCGCTCTCGACGCCGCGCTGCCGCGCCAGCCGCGCCGCGCCGCCGTCGTCCTGACCGGTGCGCGCGAACAGGCCGGCTGGTGGGGCAAGGGCCGCCCGGCCGACTGGGCGGACGCCGTCGAGGCGGCCCGTACCGTCGCCCGCGAGGCGGGCGTCGACCTCGTCGTCCGCGCCGACCGGTACGAGCCGTGGCACCCGGGCCGGTGCGCGGCGCTGTTCGCCACGGTGAACGGCGAGGAGACGCTCGTCGGCCACGCCGGAGAGCTGCACCCGCGCGTCGTCAAGGCGCTCGGCCTGCCCGAGCGCACCTGCGCCATGGAGGTCGAACTGGACCTGCTGGAGCAGGCGGGTACCGGCGCGCTCCAGGCGCCGCGCATCTCCAGCTACCCGGTCGCCACGCAGGATGTGGCGCTCGTCGTCGCGTCCGACGTGCCGGCCGCCGAGGTGGAGAAGGCGCTGCAGGAGGGCGCGGGGGCACTCCTTGAGTCCCTTCGGCTGTTCGACGTGTTCACCGGCGAGCAGATCGGGGAGGGACGCAAGTCCCTCGCGTACGCGCTCCGCTTCCGCGCCCCGGACCGCACGCTGACGGTCGAGGAGGCCACGGCCGCCCGCGACGCCGCGGTGGCGCTCGCGGCCGAACGTACGGGAGCCGCGCTGCGCGGGGCCTGATCAGCGCTGTCGGCGCTGTCGGCACCGGCAGGGTTGTCAGCGCGTGAGTGGTGTCAGCACTGTTGGCGTTCGCTCGCGTGAGCGATGACCACGGAGGGGCGTGTCCGGTTTTCCGGACACGCCCCTCACTCGTTCGGGTGGGAAGTCCCGGCGGGGTACGCCGACGGGCACGGGAGATCGGACAATCGATCCGGCCACGGCGGTCATCGACACCATCGATCCGGCCCGTACGGTCATCGACACCAACGATCCGGCCGCAACGGTCGACGTACGCCTGGCGGCCAGGCGGCCGAAAGGGGCCGACGGCATGATCGGCTTGATCCGTTTCAGGGCTGTCCGTACGAGGACCGTCCGTACCAGGGCCGGACGTACGGGGGCCGCCCGCACCGGGGCGGAAGCGGACGGCGACGCATCCTCCGGCGCACCGCCCGCCCGGCGCCTCACCGACTGGGCGGGCCCCGGCCTCTGGCTCGCGCTGGTGGTCGCCTGGGAGCTGACCTGCCCCTTGGCCGGGCATGACAGCCTCGCCTGGCGCCTCGTGACCTGCGCGGCGTTCCTGCTGGTGGTGGGATGCCTGCTGATGGGCGTACGGCGCGGTCCCGTCCGGGAGTTGCGGGAGGCGCGCGCTGTCGCGCAGGCCGCCCAGGAGGTACTGATCCGACCGCTGCCGCCGCTCCTCGGCGGGCTGACGCTCGCCGCCCGCCAGCTCTCCGCCTCCCGTGGCGCCGAGGTCGGCGGTGACCTGTACGAGGCGGTGGCCACGCCGTACGGTGTCCGCGTCGTCATCGGGGACGTACGCGGCCACGGACTGGCCGCGATCGGCGCGGTGGCCGCCGTCCTCGGCAGCTTCCGGGAGGCCGCCCACGACGAGGCACGACTCGACGGCGTCCTGCGCAGGCTGGAGCGCGCGCACCAGCGCCATGTGCGGGACCTGGCGCGGCGGGAGCCGGACCGCCCGACGGCCGAGGAGTTCGTGACCGTCCTCCTGCTGGAGATCGGGGACGACGCGGCCGTACGGGCCCTCAACTGCGGGCATCCGTGGCCCTACCGGCTCGGCGAGCGCGCCGTACCGCTGACCACCGGGGAGCCGCTGCCGCCCCTGGGCGCCTTTCCGCTGCCCGCCGTGCTCCCGCCGCACCGCTGCGGGCAACTGCGGCCCGGCGAGACGCTGTTCCTGCACACCGACGGGGCGGAGGACGCCCGGGACCCGTCGGGACGTTTCTTCGGCCTCCGGGAAGCACTCGTGGAGCTGGCTTCCAGCCCACCGCTGTCCCCGGCGGCCGTGGTGCGTCAGGTGCACACGGACCTGCTGCGGCACACCGGCGGGCGGCTCACCGACGATGTGGCGTTGCTCGTCCTGCGCAACGACCGCTCGCCGACGCCGGTCCGGTCCGGCGGGGCGGCGACGCGCCGGCGGACCCGCCGGGCGATCTCCCCCCGGTAGCGGTGGTATCGCCGGTGGCCGGTATCGGTGGGGCCCTTGCCGGTGGTGGCCGGTGCGGCCGGCGTCGTCTGCCCCGCCACGGAGTGTCGGGCAGGTCAGCAGGACAGACGACGCGGTTGCGGGCCGCCGCACTGTACGAGGGGGAGCCGGCGGCCCGGCCACCTCTTGCGAGGTGCTTCAGTCAACCGGCTCCGAGGGCTCCGGTGACAGGGTGTGCGGGACGCGGATACGGGCATCGCGTTCACACCCCGTGTGTTTCCCGTTCCACTACGCTGAGTCGGCCGAGCCACCGGAGGGGCACATGCAGCCCAACAGCCTGCTCGATTCCCTGCTCGACGAGGCAGGCGTCTCCCACGCCGGTCTCGCCGCCCGGGTCAACCAGGCGGGCCGGGCCCGGGGCCTCGCCCTGCGGTACGAACACACCGCCGTCGCACGGTGGTTGAAGGGGCAGCGGCCGCGCGGCCAGGTGCCCGATCTGATCTGCGCGGTCCTCGGTGACCGGCTGGGCCGCCCGCTCGCCCTCGACGACATCGGACTCGGGGTACCCGGGCAGTCGCCCGCGCCGGGCGCCACCCCGCTCGCGGGTTTCATGGAACGCGCCACCGCGTTGTGGCGCTGCGACGAACAGCAACGGCCGCACATAGTGGGGGCGCCCGCCGTCACCGGCACCCCCGCCGTCATGCCCGTCTGGGAGTGGGAGAACCCACCGGAGGACTCCGACGTCTCGCGGACCGGCCGGGCCACGGTCGGCCCCGCCGACATCGAGCTGCTGCGGTCCGCCAGGGCCCACTACGAGCTGATGTACCGGAGGACGGGCGGGGTCGCGACCCGCGCCCGGATCGTCGGCTTCCTCAACGCCGAGACCGCGCCCCTGCTGCGCGGCGGATACAGCGACGCCCTTGGCCGGCAACTGCACCGCGCCACGGGCGGCCTGGTCGCGGTGGCCGGTATCTGCGCGTACGACTCCGACGCCCCCGGTCTCGCCCAGCGCTACTTCCACCAGGCGCTGCGGCTGGCCAAGGCCAGCGGCGACCGGGGATTCGGCGCGTATGTGATCGCCCTGCTCGTCAACCAGTCGCTGTTCATGGACGAGCACCGCCAGGCCGTCGCCTTCGCCGAGGCCGCGCTGCGGACCGCCGGGCGCCAGATCACCCCCGCGCTGGCCGCGGATCTGCACGCGATGCAGGCCAAGGCCTACGCGCGGCTCGGCGACGGCAGCAGCGCGCTGCGCTGCATCCGGCGCGCGGAGACGGAGGCGGAACGCATCCGGCCGGGCCACGAGCCGGCCGAGACCGGCTACGTCCAGCCGGGCCTGGTGAACGTACAGGTCGCGGAGGCGCTGCTCGGTCTCGGGGAGCTGCCGGCCGCGCGTACGCACGCCACGGCGGCCGTCGACACCCCCGCGCACGACCGGGGGCGGGTCCACCGGCTCGCCATGCTCAGCCATATCGAGCTGCGTCAGGGCGAGGCGGACCGGGCCGCCAGGACGGCGGCCGAGATGGCCGAGCGGGCCAGGGGGATGGAGTCGCGGCGGCTGCGGGACCGGCTGCGGGAGGTACGGGACCAGCTGGCGGTCAGCGGATCCGCCGACGCGGTGGAGACGGCCGAACGCATCGGGGAGGCGCTGCGCGTTCCGGTCTGAGTGGACCTGCTGCTGCGATGTTGCCACCAACGCGTCGGAAGGTGGCAGAAACGTGCAGTGGTCGAAGCTAAGTGAACAAACCGTCTATGAAAACCGGTGGTTCCGGGTCAATCTGGCAGACGTCGAACTCCCCGACGGCCGTCACCTGGACCACTACCTCATCCGGCTCCGACCGGTCGCCGTCGCGACGGCGGTCAACGCGGCCAACGAGGTGCTGCTGCTCTGGCGGCACCGCTTCATCACCGACAGCTGGGGCTGGGAACTGGCGGCCGGGGTCGTCGAGGACGGCGAGGAGATCGAGAGCGCGGCCGCGCGCGAGATGGAGGAGGAGACCGGGTGGCGTCCCGGCCCGCTCCGGCATCTGCTCACGGTCGAGCCGTCCAACGGTCTGACCGATGCCCGCCACCATCTCTACTGGGCGGAGGAAGCCACGTACACCGGACCTCCGCAGGACGACTTCGAGTCCTCCCGCCGGGAGTGGGTCCCGCTCAAGCTGGTGCCGGACCTGATCGCCCGGGGCGAGATCCCGGCGGCCAACATGGCGGCCGGCCTGCTGATGCTCCATCACATACGGCTGGGATAGCTGCCGTCCGGGCCGGCGGTGGTACGGAGACGTACCGCTGCCGGCCCGGGATCGTCGGAGGGCTGCGGGGGGTCAGGGCTCGCACACTCCGGTACTCAGGCACTCCGGTACTCCGGGGCTGGGAGCTTTCAGGAGTACGGGTAGAAGCCCGCGCCCGTCTTCCGGCCGAGGCGGCCCGCGTCGACCATCCGCTGGAGCAGCGGGGGAGCGGCGTACAGCGGCTCCTTGTACTCCGCGTACATCGAGTCGGCGACCGAGGCCACCGTGTCCAGGCCGATCAGATCGGACAACTTGAGCGGGCCCATCGGATGGGCGCAGCCCAGCTCCATGCCGTTGTCGATGTCCTCGCGGCTCGCGATGCCCGACTCGAACATCCGGATCGCGGAGAGCAGATACGGGATGAGCAGCGCGTTCACCACGAAGCCCGAGCGGTCCTGGGCGCGGATCGGGTGCTTGCCGAGCACGCGCCGGACCACGGTCTCGGCCCGCTGGACCGTCTCGTCGGAGGTCGTCAGGGCGGGGATCAGCTCGACGAGCTTCTGCACCGGGGCCGGGTTGAAGAAGTGGATCCCGATGACCTGGTCGGGGCGGGAGGTCGCGACGGCCAGCTTGACCAGCGGGATGGACGAGGTGTTGGAGGCCAGGATCGCGTCGGGGCGGGTCACCACCTGATCGAGCACCCGGAAGATCTCGGTCTTGACCTGCTCGTTCTCGACGACGGCCTCGATGACGAGGTCGCGGTCGGCGAACTCCCCGAGGTCGGTGGTGAAGCTGAGCCTGCCGAGGGTCGCGTCCCGCTCCGCCTCGGTGATCTTGCCGCGTTCGGCGGCCTTCGAGAGCGAGTTGTGGAGCCGGGTGCGGCCGATCTCCAGGGCTTCGCCGGTGGTCTCGGCGACCTTCACCTCAAGGCCGCTGCGGGCGGCGACCTCCGCGATGCCTGCGCCCATCTGGCCGCAGCCCACCACTCCTACGCGGGCGATGTCGGTCAGGGAGTCGGTCACATCGTGCCTTTCGCTGGTCCGTGTCCCGGCAGGTCCCCCGCATGGTTCCGGCGCCCGCCTCGCCGCACGACGTTACTCCGCCGGGGTGTGTGGACCACGGGCCGGGGCGGGCATGCTCAGCGGACACGGCGGGCCGCCCGCAGCCGGAACGGTCCGCGCCGGCCTCACACCGAACAAGGGACAGCGCATGGGACAGGGCGTGACACAGGGCGCGACACAGGGCGCGACACAGGGCGTGGCGAGGGACATCGGGCGGATCGGCCGCAGAAGCCTGGTGGCGGCCGCGGCGGGAGTGGTGGCCTCGGCGCTGGCCGCCGACGCCGCCGTGGCGGCCCCCGGCCACCGCACTCCGGGACCCCGGCACCACGCCCCGCGCCCCGGACTGCGCGGCGTGTGGCTGGCGACCGTCGCCAATCTGGACTGGCCGTCGAAGCCCGGGCTGACGGCGAGTCAGCAGCGTGCCGAGCTGGTCAGGCACCTCGACACCGCCGTGGCCCGCAAGCTGAACGCCGTCGTCTTCCAGGTCCGGCCGGCGGCGGACGCGCTGTGGCCGTCGCCGTACGAGCCCTGGTCGGAATGTCTTACCGGCACCCAGGGCAAGGACCCCGGCTGGGACCCGCTGGGTACGGCGGTACGCGAGGCGCACGCGCGCGGGCTGGAGCTGCACGCCTGGTTCAACCCGTACCGCGTCGCGAACCACACCGATCCGTCGCTGCTGAGCAAGAAGCACCCGGCCAGGCTGCACCCGGAGTGGGTCCTGCCGTACGGCGGGAAGCTCTACTACAACCCCGGCCTGCCCGAGGTCAGGAGCTTCGTGCAGGACGCCATGCTGGACGCCGTCCGGCGCTACGACATCGACGCCGTGCACTGGGACGACTACTTCTACCCGTATCCGGTCGCCGGGCAGGTCTTCGCGGACGACGCGGCGTACAAGCGGTACGGCGCGGGCTTCCCGGACAAGGCGGCGTGGCGGCGGGACAACACGGACCGGCTGGTGCGGGAGACCGCCGAACGGATCAAGAAGATCAAGAAGGACGTGCGCTTCGGGATCAGCCCGTTCGGGGTGTGGCGCAACGCGGCCACCGACCCGGCCGGCTCGGACACCCGGGCCGGTGTGCAGACCTATGACGATCTGCACGCCGACACCCGCGCATGGGTCAAGCACGGCTGGATCGACTACATCGCCCCGCAGGTGTACTGGAACATCGGTTTCGCGGCCGCCGATTACGCGAAACTCGTGCGCTGGTGGGACGGGGTCGTCCGGGGGACGGGCGTCGATCTGTACATCGGTGAGGCGCTCTACAAGGCCGGGGACCCGGCTCAGCCGGCCGCCTGGCAGGATCCGGCCGAGCTGTCCCGTCACCTCACCCTCGCCAAGAAGTTCCCAGGGGTGCGCGGCCACTGCTACTTCTCCGGGAAGGAGGTCCGCGCGGACCCGATCGGGGCGATGGCGAGGGTGGTCGCGGACCACTACGGCAAACCGGCGCGGGTGTCGGCCGGTTAGGGAGCGCCGGGGCCCCGGCGGCCCGGCGGCCCGGCGGCCCGGCGGCCCCGGCGGCCCGGCGGCCCCGGCGGTAGGTATGGGACGGCGGGAGGTGCGGCCCCCGGCCTGCCGGGCGTACGGCGGTCGCCGGGCTCGGGGCGGCGGCCAGGCGTACGACTGCACCGGGTGTACATCGGAGGTCGGGCGTACGGGGGCGGTCAGGTCCCGGCCCGCTGGGTGACCGCGATGCAGACCAGCACGGCCACCGCCGCCACCGTCGCCGCGAGCGTGAGGTGTTCACCGAGCAGCAGCACCGACCAGACCAGTGTCAGCAGCGGCTGGGCCAGCTGGAGCTGGCTGGCTCTGGCGATGCCGATCGCCGCCATCCCCCGGTACCAGACGTAGAGACCGAAGAAGGTCGAGCCGGCCGCGACCCAGCCGAGCCCGAGCAACCCGTGGGCCGTCAGCCGTACCGGCTCGAAGGACAGGGCGGTCACCGCGCCCGCCACCGAGAGCGGCAGACACCCGATCAGCGCCCAGCCGATCACCTGCCAGCCGGGCATGAACCGGGCCAGCCTGCCGCCCTCCGTATAACCCGCCGCGCACACCAGCAGCGCGCCGAAGAGATACAGATCGCCGCCGGAGAGCGCTCCGCCGCTCTGCTGGACGGCGAAAGCGATCACGACGGCCGCGCCGGCGAGGGCGGCCAGCCAGAAGGTACGGGAGGGCCGGCCGCCCGTGCGGACGGCGGCGAACGCGGCCGTGGTGAGCGGCAGCAGCCCGACCACCACCGCCGCGTGCGAGGTGGTGGACGTCTCCAGCGCCAGCGTCGTCAGCAGGGGGAAACCCACCACCACGCCACCGCCGACCACGGCGAGTCCGGCCCAGTGCCGGCGTGCGGGGACCGGGACGCGCAGCGTCAGCAGAAAGCCGCCCGCGAGGAGCGCGGCGAGCGCGCCGCGGACGGCGACGAGGGACCAGGGGCCGAAGCTCTCCAGGCCCCAGGCGGTGGACGGGAAGGTGAGCGAGAAGGCGACGATGCCCAGTGCCGCCATGAGGGTGCCGCCGCCGACCGCTATCGAGCCGTCACGAGTAGCGCTATCCTGTGCTGTCATGCAAGAGCGTAGCAGCGTGGCCGAGTTGGCGAACTCCCTGAAAAATGAGCTGAATCGCTACTCGCCCGGTGGAAAGCTGCCATCGAGCAGAGAGCTGGTCGAGCGCTACCGGGTCTCCCCGGTGACCGTCTCCCGCGCCCTCGCCCGACTCGCCGCACAGGGCCTGGTCGTCACCCGCCCCGGCGCCGGAGCTTTCCGCGCGCCCGCCAGGCCCGACACCCCGCCGCCCGGCGACACCTCCTGGCAGGAGGTCGCCCTCAGCGCCCACGCCGCCACCGAACTCGTCCCGCGCACCGTCGACGCCTCCGGCGTCCTGGTCACGCTCGCCGCTCCGCCGCCCGGCGTCATCGAGTTCAACGGCGGCTATCTGCACCCCTCGCTCCAGCCGGAACAGGCGATGGCCGCCGCCCTGGCCCGGGCGGGCCGCCGTCCGGGCGCCTGGGGCCGGCCCCCCACCGACGGACTCCCCGAGCTGCGCGAATGGTTCGCCCGGGGGATCGGCGACACCCGGGCACCCTCCGAAGTCCTCGTCACCGCGGGCGGCCAGAGCGCCCTGACCACCGCGCTGCGGGCGCTCGCCCCGCCCGGCGCGCCCGTCCTCGTCGAATCCCCCACCTACCCGGGGATGCTGGCGATCGCCCGCGCCGCCGGCCTGCGGCCCGTACCGGTGCCGGTGGATCCCGACGGGGTACGGCCGGAACTGCTCGCCGCCGCCTTCCGGGCCACGGGCGCGCGGGTCTTCGTCTGCCAGCCGCTCTTCCAGAACCCCACCGGCGCCGTCCTCTCCCCGGCCCGCCGCCCGGAAGTGCTGCGGATCGCCCGGGAGGCCGGGGCCTTCATCGTCGAGGACGACTTCGCGCGGCGGATGGCGCACGCGGACGCGGGCCCGCTGCCCGCGCCGCTCGCCGCCGACGACCCGGACGGGGTCGTCGTGCACGTCTGCTCGCTCACCAAACCGACCTCCCCGAGTCTGCGGGTCGGCGGGCTCGTGGCGCGCGGCCCGGTACGGGAGCGGCTGCGTGCCATCCATGTCGTCGACACCTTCTTCGTCCCGCGCCCGCTGCAGGAAGCGGTACTGGAACTGGTGGGATCCGCCGCCTGGAACCGCCATCTGCGCGCCGTCTCCGCCGCGCTGAAGACCCGCCGGGACACCCTGACCGCCGCCTTGCGCACCGAACTGCCCGAGCTGGCGCTCCCGTACGTCCCGTCCGGCGGCTACCACCTCTGGGTCCGTCTTCCGGACGGCACCGATGAGCGGGCCGTCGTCTCCGACGCCCTGCGCGCGGGCGTCGCCGTCGCCCCGGGACGCCCCTACTTCGGCGCGGAGCCGCCCGCCGCCCACCTGCGGCTGAGTTTCGCGGCGGCGGCGGGGCCCGCCGAACTCACCGAGGGGGTGAGGCGGCTCCGTACCGCCTGCGAGGAGACGCTCGGCTGACCGGGCCCGTGGGCCCCGCAGCGCTTTGCCAACCGTTGGCCCACGGTCCGTCACACGCCTCTTGACCGGCACCGCTTTCGGATCCACGATCACGCCATGGGTGTTCGGGTCACGTTGGTCGCCGCCGCTCGCAGCTCGGATCTGTACGACGAGCGCTTCGACGACGACCGTCCCCTCGACCGGGCCGGCTGGCACGACATGCAGCGGGTCGCCCACGCCCTGATCCCGCTCGCCGCCGCCGACCTCCGCTACTGCTCGCCGACGCTGCGCAGCCGCGCCACCGGCGACGCCCTCGGCTACGCGCCGCTCGTCCAACCGGCCCTGCGCGACTGCGACATGGGCCGCTGGCGCGGCTTCACCTTCTCCGAGGTGGCGGCCCGTGAACCCGCAGCGCTCGACGCCTGGCTCGCCGACCCGCGCGCCGCCCCGCACGGCGGCGAACCCCTGCTGGCCTTCATCTCGCGGATAGGGGGCTGGCTGGACACCCGGCCCGCCGAGGACATCACCGCCATCGTCGCGGTCGCCGAACCGGCCGTCGTACGGGCCGCCTTGGTGTACGCGCTGAAGGCACCGCCCCGTACGTACTGGTACGTGGACGTCCGCCCCCTGTCGACCGTCACCCTGACCGGTGCCCCGGGCCGCTGGAACCTGCACCTGGGCGCGGGCGGATGAGGGCTGCCCGGCTGCCCGGGCACCCGGCGGGGCGCTGCTCCGGGCGAGGACCGGGGCGGACGGCGCGACGTCGTCGGGCGGCGCTCGGTGCCGGGACCGCTCCCGCCGCCGTCCGGCCCCGCTCCCGCCGCCGTCCGGCTCGCACGCGCCGCCGTCCGGCCCGCACGCCATGGCCCGGCCGACCGTCTCTTCAGTCCAGGTCGGACATGTCGAGCACGAAGCGGTAGCGGACGTCGTTGCGCCGGAGGCGGTCGAGTGCCGTGTCCACCTGTGACGACGGGAGTACTTCGATGTCGGCGGCGATGCTGTGGTCGGCGCAGAATTGGAGCATCTCGGCCGTCGCCGAGCGGCCTCCGCTGCCCGCGGAGCTGAGCTTCTTGCGGCCGATGAGCAGGTCCGTGGCCTCGACGGTGACGGGGCCCAGGTACCCGAGGAGGCTGAGGGTGCCGTCCATCGCCACCAGCTTCAGATACGGGGCGAGGTCGTGAGGGGCGGAGATGGTGTCGATCACGACGTCGAAGGTGTCGCGTGCCGTGGCCATCCGCTCGGTGTCGGTGGAGTCGATGAGGTCGTGGGCACCGAGTTCGCGGGCGTCGTCGCGCTTGTCCTGGGTGCGGCTGATGACGGTCGTGGTGGCGCCGAGTGCCACGGCCATCTTGACCGCGAGGTGGCCCAGGCCGCCGAGCCCGGCCACGGCGACGCGACTGCCGGGGCCCACGCCGAGGTGGCGCAGGGGTTCCCAGACGGTGACGCCGGCGCACATCAGCGGGGCGGCTGCGGCCGGGTCGAGGCCGGAGGGGAGCGGGTAGGCGAAGGTGTCGCGCACGACGTACTCGCGGGAGTAGCCGCCCAGGGTGGTCGACCCGTCCTGACGGTCGGTGCCGCCGTAGGTCAGAGTCGGGAAGGAGTGGCAGAAATTCTCCTGTCCGGCTTCGCACATGGCGCACACGCCGCAGGAGTCGACGATGTTGCCCACCGCGACGCTGTCACCGACCGAGAAGGTGGTCACCTCCGATCCGATCCCGGCCACCACGCCGGTGAATTCGTGACCGGGCACCAGGGGCGCGTTCGTGTGCTGGTCGTAGTCGTGCAGGGCGTGCAGGTCGCTGTGGCACACGCCGCAGTAGTCGACCCGCACCGCGATGTCGTCCGGGCGCAGGTCACGGCGCTCCAGCGACGTGCGCCGCAGCGCCGTCGGGCCGGCCGCCCGCCATCCGGTGGTCGTTCGCATACGTGACTCCTTAAACAGACTGTTCGGTCTGCCGCAGCTTAAACGGGCCCGTGCGGCAAGGCAAACCAACTGTTCTGTTTGATAAGATGCGGTCATGCCGGAACAGCCCCAGACCTCGCGAGGCGCCGCGACCTACCAGCGCATCCTGGACGCCGCCACCGAAGAATTTGCCCAGCACGGCATCGCCGGGGCACGCATCGAACGCATCGTGACGGCAGCGCGCACCAACAAGGCGCAGCTCTACGCCTACTTCGGCGACAAGGAACGACTCTTCGACGCGATCTTCCTCAGCTCGCTGGAGCGCATCACCGACGTCGTGCCCATCGACGCCGACGATCTCGCGGAGTGGGCCGTGCGTCTCTACGACGAATACCTGCGCCGCCCCGACCTCATCCGGCTGGCGACCTGGACACGACTGGAGCGCCGGCCTGCCGGGCACCTCGTCGAGACCCACCAGCACTACGACGACCGCAAGCTCACGGCCATCGCCGAAGCCCAGGACGCCGGGCGGGTCCGCGCGGGTGACCCGTTCGACATCATGGCCATGGTCATCGCCATGTCCATGGCCTGGTCACCGGTCAGCAACGTGTACGCGGCCAGCAGCCGAGAACCCGATGACGTGCATGACCGGCGCCGCGCCCTGCTCCGCGACTGCGTCCGCAGCGCCACCGTCCGCAGCGCCACCGCGACCGGCAGAGGCGACGCATCCCCCTCATGACTGCCACCAACCCCTGGTGACACTCACGCACGGTGCCTGGGCTCCGGCCAGGACCGGAGCCCAGGTCTCACGCCGGGACTGCGGCTGCTTCCTCCTGCGGGGCGCGCGGGCCCGGTACCGTCGCCCGGATGTACAGGTCCCGTTCGAGGCGATCCCGCCCCTGGAGCCGGGCCCACCGGACCTCGACCGACGGCAGCGGCCACACGGCGCATCGGTCACGTCGCGATCGGCCGTGGCCGCGGCTCAGGCGGCCGTGCCGAGTGTCTCCAGGATCTGCTCCCCGTACTTGTCCAGCTTGTTCTCGCCGACCCCGGTCACCGTGCCCAGCTCCGCCAGGGTCGACGGAGCCAGGACCGCGATCGCGCGCAGGGTCGCGTCGTGGAAGATGACATACGCGGGCACGCCCTGCTCCTTCGCCGTGGCGCCCCGCCAGGCGCGCAGCGACTCGAACACCGGCAGCGCCTCCTCCGGCAGATCCACCGGCGCCGACCGCTGCTTGGACGTCTTCTCCGCACGCGCCGGCCGGGCCGCCTTCTCGGGCTCGCGGCGCAGCACGACGGGACGCCGCCCGCCCAGTACCTCGCCGCTGTCGTCGGTCAGGACCAGCGTCCCGTAGTCGCCCTCGACGGCGATCAGCCCCTGAGCCAGCAGCTGCCGCGCCACGCTCCGCCACTCCGCCTCGCTCAGCTCCGAACCGATACCGAACACACTGAGCGCGTCATGATCGAACTGGATGACCTTCGCCGTCTTCCTGCCGAGCAGGATGTCGGTGATCTGGCCCGCGCCGAACTTCTGGTTGCGCTCGCGCTTCAGCCTGACCACCGTCGACAGCAGCTTCTGCGCGGGGACCGTACCGTCCCAGGATTCGGCGGGCGTGAGGCAGGTGTCGCAGTTGCCGCACGCGGTGCTCTTCTGGCCGAAGTACGCCAGCAGCTGGACACGACGGCACTCGACCGTCTCGCACAGCGCGAGCATCGCGTCGACATGCGCGCTCAGCCGCCGCCGGTGCGCCTCGTCGCCCTCCGAGGTCTCGATCATCTTCCGCTGCTGGACCACGTCCTGGAGCCCGTACGCCAGCCAGGCCGTGGACGGCAGCCCGTCCCGCCCGGCACGTCCGGTCTCCTGGTAGTACCCCTCGACGGACTTCGGCAGGTCGAGATGGGCCACGAACCGCACGTCCGGCTTGTCGATGCCCATCCCGAACGCGATCGTCGCGACCATGACCATCCCGTCCTCCCGCAGGAAGCGCGACTGGTTCTCGGCTCGCGTACGGGCGTCGAGACCCGCGTGGTACGGAAGGGCGTCGACCCCGTTCTTGACGAGGAACTCGGCGGTCTTCTCCACGGATGCCCGGGAGAGGCAGTAGACGATCCCCGCGTCCCCCGGGTGCTCGGCGCGCAGCAGCTGCAGGAGCTGCCGCTTGGGGTCGTTCTTCGGCGCGATGCGGTACTGGATGTTGGGCCGGTCGAAGCTCGCGACGAAGTGCCGGGCGTCCTGCAGCTTGAGCCGGGACGCGATCTCCGCGTGGGTGGCTTCGGTGGCGGTCGCGGTCAGCGCGATACGCGGCACATCGGGCCAGCGTTCGTGCAGCGCGGACAGGGCCAGGTAGTCCGGCCGGAAGTCGTGCCCCCACGACGCCACGCAGTGCGCCTCGTCGATCGCGAACAGCGAGATCGTGCCGCGCTCCAGGAGCCGTACGGTCGACTCGACGCGCAGCCGCTCCGGCGCCAGATAGAGCAGATCCAGCTCACCGGCGAGGAATTCGGCCTCGACGAGCCGCCGTTCGTCCAGATCCTGCGTGGAGTTGAGGAACCCGGCGCGCACCCCGAGCGCCCGCAGCGCGTCCACCTGGTCCTGCATGAGCGCGATCAGCGGCGAGACGACGACGCCGACGCCCTTCCGCACCAGCGACGGGATCTGGTAGCACAGCGACTTGCCGCCACCGGTCGGCATGAGCACCAGGGCGTCGCCGCCGCCGACCACGTGGTCGATGATCTCCTGCTGGCTCCCCCGGAAGGAGTCGTATCCGAAGACGCGGCGCAGCACGTCCAGTGCGTCGCCGGTCTCAGGACCGAGGGCGGAGCCTGCAAGGAGGTCGGAATCGGGAGCGCTCATCCGCCGATTCTACGAGGCTCCCGGCGCACCCGTCCGGACGATCCGGATGACGGACGGCGGGAGGCCGGGGCGGCGGCAGGCCGGGCCTCCCGCCGCCGACCGGTCCGGCCGGCCCGTTCCGCCGGCCTCCCGCCACCGGTCGTTCCCGCCGGTCGTGCGCAGCGTGTCCAGCCCGCCGGTCAGACCGCGTAGCCCCGGATGACCTGCCGCGCCACGCGGGACCGGGCACCGGACAGCTCCCCGGCGATGGCCGCCGTCACGCCGTCGTCGAGCGGCACGCGCGCCGGACACGGCTCGCCCTCCGCGACGCGCCGGCGCCGCAGATGCGTCGGTGGGTGCGTCGGTGGGTGCGTCCTGTCGACGCTGTGCCCGCGCAGCGCGCCGGCCCGGCGCCGCCGCTCCTACTCCCGTTCCGGTACGGCCCCGACGTGCGCGGCGAGCCGCTCCCAGAGCCCCTCCGCGGCGCCGCCGGGACGCCGGCCGCCGATGCCCGTGTGCGCCGCGATCGACTCCCGGCGCAGCTCGTCGGCGATGCTGTCGGCGACGAGAAGCAGGTCCATGAGTTCGACGACCGCCGAGGTCCGGCGATGAACAGGCCGGCCGTGAAAAGATGCACGGCCAGTGCCAGCGCGTACGCGAGGACACCGGCCGCGTCACGGTGGGGGCGGACCACGGTCCCCTGAGCCGGCTCCGCCAGCAACTGCTCCCCATGGTGCCGCGCCAGGCGACGGCGCAGCATGTCCAAACGTCCGGTTCTCTCCTCGGGCGCACCGGGATCGATGTTCCAGCCGCACTCGTCGCACCAGGGGACGAAGCCGCTCTCCACCGGTACGTCCTCGGCGCAGTCGGGACACGATCTCGCCCGTGGCGCGGCAGCACTCCGCGTCTCCATGGGTTCCCTCCCCGTTCGAGCGGGTCCCTCCCCAGGGCCGCTCTCTCATGCGACCTGCCAGGACCCGCTGCGGGAACCCCGGCCGACCGTAGATCTACCAGACGCGGAGCCGTCTCCCCGTGGCCGGGACGCCGACCGCCGCTATCGTCCCCGGAGGTGCGACACGTCCGCTTCGCCGAGCGCGAGCCGCCCGGCCGCAGGCAGGTGTCCTCACGGTGAACACCGGGAGACGGCCGCCCCGGTTCATCGTCCGGATGCCACGCCGGCGCCCAAGGTCACGACCCCGGCCGCCGCGACCGGTACCACGAGGAGACGCGAGGGGCGGCGGCGGGCTCTCCCGTCGTCGCCGAGTCAGCTGGTCGTCGCCGGGTCAGGGTGCGGGGCGGTTGCCCGCCTTGTCCCCGGTGCCGCCCGGAGCCCGCAGAAGTATGCGGTCGGGGCTACGACCGTCGGCCGGGTTTGCCGCGCTTGCCACCCTTGGGGCCACCGGAACCGCTCCGGGGGTTCCGGCCGGCCGACTTGCCGGCCGCGGGCTTCCGCCGTGCGTCGGCGGTCTCGGTGCGCTTGCGCTTCGGCTGCGCCGGGGTCGGGGTGCGACCCCGGGAACTGTTGACGGTCCGCCCGCGGACGATGCCGATGAAGTCCTCCACCAGGTCGGTGGTTTCGTCCTCCGGCCACGACAGCGCGATGCGCGACTCGGGGGCGTCCGGGACCGGCCGGTAGGTGAGGTCCTTGCGGTGATGCAGGCGGGCGAGCGACTGCGGGACGACGAGCAGACCCACTCCCGCCGCCACCAGTTCGATGGCGTCCGCCGTCGTGGCGGGACGCTCGATCGCGGGCCGTCCCGGGCGGCGTTCCCAGACGAGGGTGTCGTCGAGGGGATGCAGCACGATGTCCTCGGCGAGATCCTCGGCGGACACCTCGTCGACCGCCGCCATGACGTGGTCCTTCGGGATCACGACCACGGTCGACTCGGTGTAGAGGGGGATCGCGCTGAGGTCGGTCCGGTCGATCGGCAACCGTACGAAACCCGCGTCGGCGCCGCGGTCCCGCAGCACGTCGGACGCTTCGGTGGCGGACACCGCGATGAGGGTCAGTGGGACCTCGCGCCGCCGCTCGTTCCAGATGCGCACCCACTTGGTGGGCGTCACCCCCGGGACATATGCGAGCCGGAACGAAGGGGGTACTTTCGAGCCTGTCACCCGGCCCAGGTTACCGGTCGTGGTCAGAGGGATCGCACACGCTCGCTACTCTTGACACCATGACGTCGCACCAGACCACCCAGACGATGAAGCCCGCGACCGCGGCGAAGAAGCTGGGTGTGTACCTCCAGGCCACCCCCACCGAGTTCCAGGAGGGTGTCGTCTCGCGCAGTGAGCTGAGTGCGCTGCAGGCCGATCCGCCCGAGTGGCTGCTGGAACTGCGGCGCAACGGCCCGCACCCCCGGCCGGTGGTCGCGGCGAAGCTGGGCGTCTCCATCGCCGGTCTCGCGCGTGGCGGTGTCACGGACGCCCTCACCACGGAAGAGATCGACGCGCTGAAGAGCGACCAGCCCGCGTGGCTGCGGCAGGAACGCGCCACCCAGGCCGAGGTCCGGAAAGAAGCGGTGCGTATCAAGGAGAGGAACGCGGCGCGAGCCGATCAGGCCCAGTAGTCCCGTTCCTGATCTCCGGCCCCGACGACATGCCGTGACGAGGCCGGGTTCAGGCTGAGTACGCGCCTCGCCGTCTTACGCGCCACAAGGGCCTCGTCCTCGCCTCACGAGCCGCTGTTCACGGCCGCCTGGCCGCCCATACGGTCCGCGCGGTGCGGACCGTGAGGTCGTCGCGCCGCAGGACACTGCCGGTCCCGTCGCTGTCGATCAGCGCGTCCAGCGTGGCCAGGTCGTCCGCGCTCATCCTGCCGTCGAGATGGAGACGGATGCGCCGCAGAGTCGCCTCGGCGTAACGGCCGGCGGAGGCTGGAAGCGGCGGTGTCAGGTTGATGGCGAAGGGGCGCTCGGCCTCGATGGTGAAACCTGCCCGGGACAGGCGCGAGCCCCAGTCGGAACCGAGATGCGGCAGCGCGGTGTCCCGGGCGCCGTTCAGGGCGGCATGGCAGCGCGCTTCGAGTCCGGGGCGGCCGAGGCCGAGGTCGTCGGGGAGAAAACGCGGGAAGGACTCCATCTCGGCCACCACCAGGAGGCCGCCGGGGCGGAGCGTGGCGAAGACCTCGGTGAGGACACGATCGGGGTCGGCCATGTGGTGCAGGGACGAGGACGCCCAGACCAGATCAACGGCGTCGACGGCCGGCCACGCCGCGTCGTCCAGGTCCGCCTGGACGGTCCGGACCCGGTCGGCCAACCCGAGAACACGTGCTCGGTTCCGGAGATGGCGCAGCATCGATGCGGATACGTCCAGGGCGATCGCGTCGGCCCGTTCGAAGCGCCGGAGCAGAGTGAAGGTGCCGGTACCGGTGCCGCTGCCCAGGTCGAGGATCCGGCGAGGCGGCTGATCGGCGGCCAGCTCGTCGATCCAGGCGCCCACCCCCGACAGGTACGCCTCCATGACCTCGGCGTCGAGGTCCAGGAGTTCGGCCATGGACGCCTCGCCGGCGGAGGCCGAAGTGTGGTCCGCAGGGCGGTTCTCAGGGCGGTTCTCAGGGCGGTGATGTTCGTGCCCCGCGTGGTGGTGGTGATCGGTTTCCATGACGGTCACCCTAAATGCGCCTTGCGCCACTGACATAGGATCTTGCGTATGACGCAAGACGGCGATCTCGACGGTCTGGTCCGCAAGCGGATCAGAGGGCTGCGTACGGCCCTGGGCTGGTCACTCGACGACCTTGCCGCCCGGTGTTACCTGAGTCCTTCCACCCTGAGCCGTATCGAGACCGGCCACCGGCGGATCAGCCTCGACCAGCTGAGCTCGATCGCTCGGGCCCTCGGGACCACTCTCGACCAGTTGGTGGAGTCCGTCGCCGACGACGACGTGGTGATCAGGCCGCAGCGCGACGCGGCCCGGGGGATGACCACCTGGATGCTGAGCCGGGAGCCGGGGCCGAACGGTGTGACCGTCGCCAAGATGCGTGTCACCAAGCCGGCGCCCCGGCGCGGCGCCGACGAGCTGAAGGTCCATCCCGGCAAGGACTGGTTCATCGTCCTCTCGGGGACCGTTGTGCTGCTGCTGGGGGAGCGGACCATCATGGTCGAGGCCGGCCAGGCGGCGGAGTTCTCCACCATGATTCCCCACGCCTTCGGGGCTCACGGCGGCCCGGCGGAGATCCTGGGCATCTTCGACCACGACGGACAGCACACCCATCTCCGGAAACTGTCATGACGCCCGCCAACGTTCGTTGCACGGACGTGCCGATGACCGTCCCACTCCGACGCCGCCGGCCGGGCCGACAGATCACCGGTCGGCCTGTACCCCACGAATGTGTCGAACGGGCGGTGCTTCACCCGAGGTGGCTGTTGACGGAAGAGGTCACGTAGCCGACGGAGAGGCCATCTCAGCGGCGGCTTTCCACCAGACGAAGACTTCGGTGCTCGGCTGTCGTTCGGAGAAGCGGCCCGACGGGGACGCTTCCCTCAGCAGTCGACGCAGGTCCGCCTCGAAGTCGTCGCGGCGTGTGCCGAACAGGTGGGGAGCCGAGGACGACATCGAGAACGCCCACGCGACGACATCGTCATCCGTGCGTTCCAGCGCCTGCCCGCCGGGAACGACATGGCGCTGGGGGCCGGAGAATCCCGCCCGGGTGAGCACCGCTGCCTCATCGCCCGGCGTTCCGTGCGGCAGCACCCCCCGGCCGGCGCGTCGGACCGGTCCCAGATGGTGCCTGACCAGCTCGTCCATCCCGGCGTAGGGCACCGCCGGATAAGAAAGACCGTCCACGGGCCGGTGCTCCGTCTTCAGGTCCGAGATGTGCACCAGCGCCCCGCCGGGCCGGAGCATGCCCTTGATGGTCGCCGCCACCAGGTCGCGGTTCATCCAGTGGAAGGACTGGCCGAAGGTCGCGGCGGTGAACGTGCCCAGACCCGCGGGCAGATCCTCGGCCCGAGCCCGCACCCACTGCGCACGCCGGGCCACTCCCGCCTCCGTAGCCCCGCGTCGGGCTTCGGCGATCATCCCGCCGTCCGGATCCACACCGACGATCTCGCGGAACAAGTGCGCCAGACCCAGGGCAAGGGTGCCCGGTCCACATCCCACGTCGAGGAGACGCCCTCGCCCGTCGAGCTTGAGGACCTTGGCGAGTACGCCCGCCAGTCCCGGGGCATAAGGCAGCCTCCCGCGCCCGTAGTAGGCGGACGCGCCCGAGAACAACGTCTCGTCCCACTCCCAGCCGGAAACCATATCCACCCACCCCCCTTCACGGCGTTACGTGCCTGCCCGGTTGCCCGATGATTCCACGGCTCGACTGTCTCTCCGTCGAGGACTTCGGCTATGCCCCGGAAGAGACGTTCGTGGAATGGTGCGGCGGCTACCTGACCCCGGATACGGCCGTCGTCACCCTGGGCGGTGAGGGCGAGGACGAGGACGAGCGGTTCCGCTACCACCTGGTCGAGGTGAGCACGGGTACGGTCGGCGGTGGGATCGCCATCGAGGCGACCAACCCGTACGAACGGGAGCCCCTGGGTGACGGCTCCTGGCTCACCGACGGCCCCGACGGTCACCCCGTCCGCTGGCCCCGCGCTCCGCACCCGGCGGGTTGAAGGGGCACCTCCATGCCGTCAGGGTTGCCCTCACCCTGCTGTCCCGGCTTCCCGAGTGGGAGTGGTCTCCGAGCCGATGCCCACGGTGAGCTGACGAGCGTAGTCGCTGAGCACGTACTGGCTGGGCCCGTCGGGCACAGCGGCCGTTTTTGTGAGGAGTTGGCGGGCGGTCACCTCGCCGAGCGGCCGGTCCTGCACCTCGGGCCACAAGGTGGTTGTGGGGGTGGCGGCAGGATGCCTGCTCGGAATACCATCCCCGCGAGGGTTTCCGGTCGGCGCTCCGCAACGGGGCTTTCTGCGCACGCGCTTCGGGATTTCGGCGCCCGGCATCGACGCTTCGAACGGTAACCCCCGCGGCGGCGCAGTCGTGTGGGGCATCCGTGTGAGAGGGCAGAGGGAGATGAGCGTGGTGGAGAGCTGGTCCGGCGTGATGAATCTTCTCCGACAGCACGCCCCGGCCGATCACGCGGATCTGCCTGGGCCCGCCACGGAACAGATGCTCGCGGCCGCCGAGGAACGGATGGGTATCCCCCTCCCTCAGGATCTGCGGGCGTGGCTGCTGCAGAACAATCTGGATCTTCCTGAGGAAGATGTGGACGACGATGTGGCATGTTGCGGCTTCGCCGGGTTCCCTGACGAGGGAAGCTTCTTTCTGGGCATCCGGGCGATGGAGAAGCTCTATGCGAACCGCTCCATGCCCGGTGGATTCGACCCGCCGGACCAGCCGGACAATCCGTTCTGGCGTAATGAGTGGATCCCGTTCCTGTCGGACCAGGACGGCTGGATGGGAAAGTTCATCGACGTGCGGGACGGGCGTATCGGCAGGTGGTTCGTGGGTGACATCACGATCACGGGTGAGTACGCGTCACTGGCTCACTATTTCGACTCCGTGGCGGAGATGCTGACGAAGATCGCCGATCGAAACCATCCGGTCTGTGAGGTCGCCGAAGGGCGACTCGTCTGGTCGTGAAGCAAAGATCCGCGTCAGCCCCAACGGGAGACCGTCATCGCCAGAGCCGTCCTCACCCTGGAGAGGCAACGGTGAGAACGCTCACTGTTGTGTGAGCGATTCCCGTCATCGATCCTCCGTGCCAGCCGCCTGCGTACTCGTGAGAACCGAGTTCGAGAACCTCGCCGCAGCGGCGGCCGATGACGATGATCGTCTCGTAGCCGTCCCGCAGGCCACGATCGCAGGGGTCGCGGGTCTCCGTGAGCCTACCCAGGTTGCTCTTCTCGGCGAGCGCGCGGGGCGACCGCGTCCCGCTTGAACTCGGCCGTGTACCGCTTACTCATGTTGCTCTTGTTACTCACTACCTGTGACTGCTTCTTCCGGGACCATCCGTCCCAGTATCAAGCTGTCCAGCCGACAGGGGGAACCTCATCAGCTGCTGTACGAGTGCACTGGTTGTCGTCTTGCCCGCGCCGTGGGTGCCGTTGAGCCATACGATCACGGCCCAACGCTAGCGGCGTGCGTGCCGTGGGGGGCGGGCACAGCAGAAACTCCGATACCACCAAGATCAGCTGTCAGTGACTTGAGTCGGATCATTACACAGCGTTACGAAGGCGAGATCCGCCAATTAGCCTTCTCTGTCCGCCAACTAAAATTCTCGGTCACGCGCCTGGCGGCTACGGCCATTCCGGCGCTTTGCATAAAGCTGCAGCGGTACGTATAGTCATGCCATCACCGAGGAGGGTTTTCGATGGCGACACGTGCGGTACGCGCGGCGGTGGCGGGAGCGAGTGGGTACGCGGGCGGGGAACTGCTGCGGCTGCTTCTCGCGCATCCCGCCGTCGAGATCGGAGCCCTCACCGGCAATTCCAACGCGGGCCAGAAGCTCGGCGGGCTGCAGCCGCATCTGCTGCCGCTGGCCGGCCGGGTGCTGGAGGCGACCACCCCCGAGGCGCTGGCCGGGCACGACGTTGTTTTTCTGGCCCTGCCGCACGGCCAGTCCGCGGCCGTCGCCGAGCAGCTCGGCGACGACGTACTCGTCGTCGACATGGGCGCCGACTTCCGGCTGCGGGACGCGGCCGACTGGGAGCGGTTCTACGGCTCCGCGCACGCCGGGACCTGGCCCTACGGCCTCCCCGAACTGCCGGGTGCCCGTGCCGCGCTGGAGGGATCCAAGCGTGTCGCGGTGCCCGGTTGCTATCCCACGGCCGTCTCGCTCGCGCTCTTCCCGGCGTACGTCGCGGGTCTGGCCGAGCCCGAGGCCGTGATCACCGCGGCGTCCGGCACCTCCGGGGCCGGCAAGGCGGCCAAGCCGCATCTGCTCGGGTCCGAGGTGATGGGCTCCATGTCGCCGTACGGCGTCGGCGGCGGCCACCGGCACACCCCGGAGATGATCCAGAACCTCAGCGCGGCCGCCGGCGAGCGGGTCACCGTGTCCTTCACGCCCACCCTCGCCCCGATGCCCCGCGGCATCCTCGCCACCTGCTCCGTCAAGGCCCGGCCCGGCACGACGGCCCAGCAGGTGAGGGACGCGTACGAGAAGGCGTTCGCCGACGAGCCGTTCGTCCATCTCCTGCCCGAAGGGCAGTGGCCCGCCACGGCGTCCGTCTACGGTTCGAACGCCGTACAGCTCCAGGTCACCTACGACGGGGTCGCGGGGCGGATCATCGCGATCAGCGCCATCGACAACCTCACCAAGGGCACCGCGGGCGGCGCGGTACAGAGCATGAACATCGCCCTCGGACTCCCCGAGGACACCGGACTTTCCACGATCGGAGTGGCACCGTGAGCGTCACCGCAGCGAAGGGATTCACGGCAGCGGGCATCGCCGCCGGGATCAAGGAGAACGGCAACCCGGACCTGGCCCTGGTGGTCAACAACGGTCCGCGCCGCGCCGCCGCGGGTGTCTTCACCTCCAACCGGGTCAAGGCCGCGCCGGTCCTCTGGTCCGAGCAGGTACTGAAGGGTGGTGAGGTCACCGCCGTCGTTCTCAACTCCGGTGGCGCCAACGCCTGTACGGGCCCGCAGGGCTTCCAGGACACCCACGCCACCGCCGAGAAGGCCGCCGAGGTCCTGAGCGGACTCGGCGACAGCGCCCACAGCGCCGGCGAGATCGCTGTCGCCTCCACCGGGCTGATCGGGCTGCTGCTCCCGATGGACAAGCTCCTGCCCGGGATCGGGAAGGCCGCGGCCGAACTCTCCGCGCACGGCGGTGAGAAGGCAGCCATCGCCATCAAGACCACCGACACCGTCCACAAGACCGCTGTCGCCGGTGGCGGAAGCGGCGAGAGCGGCTGGACCGTCGGCGGCATGGCCAAGGGCGCCGGCATGCTCGCCCCCGGCCTCGCCACCATGCTCGTCGTCCTCACCACCGACGCCGACGTCGAAGCGCCCGTACTGGACTCGGCGCTGCGCGCCGCCACCCGTACGACCTTCGACCGTGTCGACTCCGACGGCTGCATGTCCACCAATGACACCGTGCTGCTGCTCGCCTCCGGCGCTTCCGGCGTGACGCCCGCGTACGACGAGTTCGCCGAGGCCGTCCGTACGGTCTGCGCCGACCTCGCCCGCCAGCTGATCGGGGACGCCGAGGGCGCCTCCAAGGACATCCGCATCGAGGTGATCAACGCCGCGAGCGAGGACGACGCCGTCGAGGTGGGCCGTTCCATCGCCCGTAACAACCTCCTCAAGTGCGCCATCCACGGTGAGGATCCCAACTGGGGCCGGGTGCTCTCCGCCGTCGGTACGACGAAGGCCGCCTTCGAGCCCGACCAGCTGAACGTCGCCATCAACGACGTATGGGTCTGCAAGAACGGCTCCGTCGGCGAGGACCGCGATCTCGTCGACATGCGCTACCGCGAGGTCCGGATCATCGCCGACCTGGCCGCCGGCTCCGAGACCGCCGTGATCTGGGCCAACGACCTCACCGCCGACTACGTCCACGAGAACAGCGCGTACAGCTCATGACCGCCCGCAAGCACACCGCCCTGCCGAAGGCTCAGATTCTCATCGAGGCGCTGCCCTGGCTCACCCGCCACAACGGCAGGACCGTCGTCATCAAGTTCGGCGGCAACGCCATGGTCGACGAGGACCTCAAGGCCGCTTTCGCCCAGGACGTCGTCTTCCTGCGCCAGGCCGGCCTCAAGCCGGTCGTCGTGCACGGCGGCGGCCCCCAGATCAACGCCCAGCTCGACCGGCACGGCCTGGTCAGCGAGTTCCGGGCCGGTCTGCGGGTCACCACGCCGGAGGCGATGGACGTCGTACGGATGGTGCTGGCCGGACAGGTCCAGCGTGAGCTGGTCGGACTGCTCAACCAGCACGGCCCGCTCGCCGTCGGCATGACCGGCGAGGACGCGCACACCATGACCGCCACCCAGCACCGCCCGCTGATCGACGGCGAACTGGTCGACATCGGCCGGGTCGGTGAGATCACCGCGATCGACACGGGCGCCATCGAGGCGCTGCTGAGCGACGGCCGGATCCCGGTGATCTCGTCCATCGCGCGCAGCGCCGACGACGGGCATGTCTACAACGTCAACGCCGACACCGCGGCCGCCGCCCTCGCCGCCGCCCTCGGCGCCGAGACGCTGATGGTCCTCACCGATGTCGAGGGGCTGTACGAGGACTGGCCCCACAGCGACGACGTGATCAGCAGGCTCACCGCCACCGAGCTGGAGAAGCTGCTGCCGGAGCTGTCCAGCGGCATGGTGCCGAAGATGGAGGGCTGTCTGTTCGCCGTACGCCATGGCGTCACCACCGCCCGGGTGATCGACGGCCGCGTCCCGCACTCGATCCTGCTGGAGATCTTCACCGACGAGGGCATCGGCACGATGGTGGTCCCGGACGGCCCCGCGTACTCCGGCCAGGAACAGGAACAGGATCAGGACCAGGACCCGCCCGCCGTGTCGAAGACCCTGTCGGGGCCCGGACCGGACACCGTACGGAAGCCCGCATCGGGACCCGCGTCAGAAGGGGGAGCACAGTGACCGGCAACGAGGAGCTCGTCCAGCGCTGGCAAGGCGTCATGGCGGACAACTACGGCACCCCGGGGCTCTCCCTGGTCCGTGGCGCCGGCGCCACCGTCTGGGACGCGGACGGCACGGCGTACACCGATTTCGTCGGCGGGATCGCGGTGAACGCGCTCGGCCACGCCCACCCGGCCGTCGTCGAGGCCGTCTCCCGGCAGATCGCCTCCCTCGGCCATGTCTCCAACCTGTACGTCGCCGAGCCGCCCCTCGCCCTCGCCGAGCGGCTGATCCAGCTCGCCGGCCGCCCCGGCCGGGTGTTCTTCTGCAATTCCGGCGCCGAGGCGAACGAAGCGGCCTTCAAGATCGGCCGGCTGACCGGCCGCTCGCACATGGTCGCCACCGACGGCGGCTTCCACGGCCGCACCATGGGCGCGCTCGCCCTCACCGGCCAGCCCCCGAAGCGGGAGCCCTTCCTGCCGCTGCCGGGTGACGTCACGCATGTCCCGTACGGGGACGCCGAGGCGCTGCGGGCCGCCGTCACCGAAGAGACCGCGTTCGTGATCATCGAGCCGATCCAGGGCGAGAACGGCGTGGTCGTCCCGCCCAGGGGCTATCTCGAAGCGGCCCGGCGGATCACCCGCGCCACCGGCACGCTGCTCGTCCTGGACGAGGTGCAGACAGGGATCGGCAGGACGGGCCACTGGTTCGAGCACCAGGCCCACCAGGGCGTCGAGCCCGATGTCGTCACTCTCGCCAAGGGTCTCGGCGGCGGGCTGCCGCTCGGCGCGACCCTCGCCTTCGGCCCGGCCGCCGACCTGCTCCGGCCCGGCCAGCACGGCACCACCTTCGGCGGCAATCCGGTCGCCTGCGCCGCCGGCCTGGCCGTTCTCGACACGCTCGCCTCGGACGGGCTCCTCGACCAGGTCAAGCGGCTGGGCGAGAGGATCCGGGGCGGCGTCGAAGCGCTCGGCCATCCGCTGGTCTCCCACGTCCGCGGCGCGGGACTGCTCCTGGGTATCGTGCTCACCGAGCCCCGCGCGCCTCAGGTGCAACAAGCGGCTCAGCGTGCCGGTCTCCTGGTGAACGTGCCCGCCCCCGACGTCGTACGGCTGATGCCACCGCTGGTCATCGGCGACGACGCGGTGGACGCGCTGCTCTCCGCACTGCCCGGCATCCTTGACGCGTGCTACGAGGACGGACGATCCGGAGAATGAGACGACGATGACCGAGGCCCAGGAAACCGAGCACGGCGGGCCGTCCGTGCCACAGACCAGAACGGCCCGCCACCGCCGGATCGTGGACATCCTCAACCGGCAGCCGGTGCGCTCCCAGAGCCAGCTGGCGAAGCTGCTCGCGGACGACGGGCTGAGCGTCACCCAGGCGACGCTCTCCCGCGACCTGGACGAACTCGGCGCGGTCAAGATCCGCAACCACGGCGGCGAGCTGATCTACGCGGTCCCGAGCGAGGGCGGCTTCCGCACCCCGCAGGCCCCGCTGGGCGAGTCGGCCAAGGAGGAGCGGATGCGCCGCCTCTCCGGCGAACTGCTGATCTCCGCCGAGGCCTCGGCCAACCTCGTCGTTCTCCGTACGCCCCCGGGTGCGGCCCAGTTCCTCGCCTCGGCCATCGACCAGGCCGAATTGAGCGACGTCCTCGGCACCATCGCGGGCGACGACACGCTGATGCTGATCAGCCGCGACCCGGCGGGCGGCCAGGCCCTCGCGGAGCATTTGCTGAAGCTGGCCCAGAACGACCGCTGAGCCGGCCCCGGCAGGTCCGCGTCAGTAGCGGGTGATCGCCGTCGCGCCCGAGGGGGTGCCCACCGCGATGTGCGGGGCGCGGCGCGGGTCCGCCCAGGTCAGGATGGCGCTCATCGCGCCGGGCGGTACGGAGACACAGCCGGCGGTCGCGCCCTTGCCGTTGACGTGCAGGAAGATTCCGGCGCCCCGGCCGTGGACCGGCCGGTCGTAGTTGAAGCCGATCACCAGGGCGCGGGCGTACTGGACCGGGTAGTCGGCCAGGTGTTCGGCGTCGGCCGGCCGGCAGTCCCGGGGAAGGCCCTCCACCCAGCGGTTGTAGGACCGCGCGTCGTTGTCCTGACACCACCAGGACGCGTCCGTCACCCGGCGGTAGCGGTACGCCGTACCGGAGGGCGCCGGCGAGACGCCGAAGGCGTACGGCAGGTCGTACAGCCCGGTCGGGGTGGTGGAGGTGCCCTGTCTGCGCGTCGCGCCCTCGGCCAGGCCGCCCGCCCCGAAGCGCGCGTCGGCGGAGCCGGCCGCCACCCATCGGCCGTCCTTCCGGTCCCACCAGGTCACCCGGCCGGTGGTCGACCCGGTGGCCGGGGCCTCGGCGGTGATCAGCTGGCTGCCGCCGCCGGTGTCCGCCATGCGCTCGGGAAGCGGTGCTTCCCGGGGAGCGGCCGGAGCGGCCGGAGCGGCCGGAGCGGCCGGGGAAGCGGGGGAAGCGGGGGAGGCCGCCGCTCCGGTGGTGACGGCGAGCAGGACGGAGGCGAGGGCGAGAGCGGTGCGCATGGTCCGGACCGTACGCCGCCGGGCCGCTGACGGCCGCTCAGGCCGGGTCGCCTTGGGCCGAACGGGCCGGTTCAGTCCGTCCGCGGGGGGAGCGGCAACGGCAGCGCCGGCAGCCCGTCCAGGCTCACCCCCACATGGTCCTTCTTCGCGCAGTACGCCGCGAACTCCTCGTCCGACTTCCGCCCGAAGTGCTCCGCGTGCTGGGTGCGCTCCTCCCGGTACTCCATGAAGGGGACGGCGAAGCCGCACGCGTCGCTGACGCGCTGCGCGCGGATGAGGATGATGGCGCGGGCGGAGGGGCCGTCCGCGTCCGTGAAGTACGGGATGTACTCGGCCCAGCGCGGATCGTCGCGGAAGACCGGCTCGCCCCGCCCGTGCACCCGGAGCACCTTCGGCGGCCCGGTGAACGCGCACCACATCAGGGTGATGCGGCCGTTCTCCCGCAGATGCGCGATGGTCTCGGCGCCGCTGCCGCCGAAGTCGAGATAGGCCAGGGTCATCGGGTCGAGGATGACCAGGGTCCCGGCCCGCCCCTTGGGCGAGAGATTGATGTGGCCGTCGTCCGCCAGTGGCGCGGTGGCGGTGAAGAAGACGGGCTGCTCTTCGATGAAGGCACGGATACGTCCGTCGATCTGTTCGTAGCGCTTACCCATGCCCCGGATTATCCCCGCGCGGGGGCAGCCGGGGCAGTGGTGTTCGAGGCAGCTGCCCGCCTGCCCGCCTGCCCGCCTGCCCGCCTGCCCGCCTGCCCGCAGCCCCGCCGACCCGCAGCCCCGCCGACCTGACTCCGCGACCCGGTCCTGAGGCTGTCATCGCGATCGTGGTGACCGCCGCGCACCTTCCCACCAGGGGCTTTGACAAAACATACGGTGCATTGCATAGTTATACCTGTCAGTGAATGGATCGTAAGGAGATACCCGTGACCGAGCGCGTCGTACTCGCCTACTCGGGCGGCCTGGACACCTCCGTCGCCATCGGCTGGATCGCCGAGGAGACGGGCGCCGAGGTCATCGCCGTCGCCGTGGACGTCGGCCAGGGCGGCGAGGACCTGGATGTCATCCGCAAGCGCGCGCTCGCCTGCGGTGCCGTCGAGGCCGAGGTCGCGGACGCCAAGGACGAGTTCGCCGAGGAGTACTGCCTCCCGGCGATCAAGGCCAACGCGCTCTACATGGACCGCTACCCGCTAGTCTCCGCCCTCTCCCGGCCGACCATCGTCAAGCACCTCGTCGCCGCCGCCAACAAGCACGGCGCCGGCATCGTCGCCCACGGCTGCACCGGCAAGGGCAACGACCAGGTGCGGTTCGAGGCCGGTATCTCCGCTCTCGGTCCCGACCTGAAGTGCATCGCCCCCGTCCGCGACTACGCGATGACCCGGGACAAGGCGATCGCCTTCTGCGAGGAGAAGAACCTCCCGATCGCGACCACCAAGAAGTCCCCGTACTCCATCGACCAGAACGTCTTCGGACGCGCCGTCGAGACGGGCTTCCTGGAGGACATCTGGAACGCGCCGATCGAGGACATCTACGAGTACACCGAGAACCCGGCCGTCCAGCGCGAGGCCGACGAGGTCGTCATCTCCTTCAAGGAGGGCGTCCCGGTCGCCATCGACGGCAGGCCCGTCACCGTCCTCCAGGCGATCCAGCAGCTCAACGAGCGGGCCGGCGCCCAGGGCATCGGCCGGATCGACATGGTCGAGGACCGGCTCGTGGGCATCAAGTCCCGTGAGGTGTACGAGGCCCCCGGCGCGATCGCGCTGATCACCGCGCACCAGGAGCTGGAGAACGTCACCGTCGAGCGCGAGCTGGCCCGGTACAAGCGGCAGGTCGAGCAGCGCTGGGGCGAGATGGTCTACGACGGCCTGTGGTTCTCCCCGCTCAAGCGCGCCCTGGACGGCTTCATCAACGAGGCCAACCAGCACGTGACCGGCGACATCCGGATGACCCTGCACGGCGGCCGGGCCGTCGTCACCGGCCGGAAGTCGGACGAGTCGCTGTACGACTTCAACCTCGCCACCTACGACTCGGGCGACACGTTCGACCAGTCCAAGGCGCAGGGCTTCATCGAGATCTTCGGCCTCTCGTCGAAGATCGCCGCCCGGCGTGACCTCGCCTGATCCCCTTCCGTACGGCAGCCGCCTCCCCGATCCTCCGCGGCGGGGAGGCGGTCGTGTTCTCCGACCCCTCTGAGGAGCAGCAGTGAGCAGCAACAACGGTGATGTCCGGCTCTGGGGCGGCCGGTTCGCCGACGGTCCCGCCGAAGCCCTCGCGAAGCTCTCCGCGTCGGTCCACTTCGACTGGCGGCTCGCCCCGTACGACATCGCCGGCTCCCGCGCCCACGCCCGCGTGCTGCACCAGGCCGGGCTGCTCACCGCCGGGGAACTGACCCGGATGCTGGCCGGTCTCGACCAGCTCGAAGCGGATGTGGCCGACGGCTCGTTCACCGGCACCATCGCCGACGAGGACGTGCACACGGCCCTGGAGCGCGGTCTGCTGGAGCGGCTCGGCGCCGACCTCGGCGGCAAGCTGCGCGCCGGCCGGTCCCGCAACGACCAGGTCGCCACGCTCTTCCGGATGTACCTGCGCGACCACGCCCGGATCATCGGCGGCCTGATCGCGGAACTCCAGGACGCGCTGGTCGGCCTCGCGGAGACGCACGCGGACGTCGCGATGCCGGGCCGTACGCATCTCCAGCACGCCCAGCCCGTCCTCTTCGCCCACCACATGCTGGCGCACGTGCAGTCGCTGTCCCGGGACGCGGAGCGGCTGCGGCAGTGGGACAAGCGCACCGCGGTCTCCCCGTACGGCTCCGGCGCGCTGGCCGGCTCGTCGCTCGGGCTCGACCCCGAGGCGGTCGCCGCCGACCTCGGCTTCGAGCGCGGCTCGGTCGGGAATTCCATCGACGGCACGGCCTCCCGCGACTTCGTCGCGGAGTTCGCCTTCATCACCGCGATGACCGGCGTCAACCTGTCGCGGATCGCCGAGGAGGTCATCCTCTGGAACACGAAGGAGTTCTCCTTCGTCACCCTGCACGACGCCTTCTCCACCGGCTCGTCGATCATGCCGCAGAAGAAGAACCCGGACATCGCGGAGCTGGCGCGTGGCAAGTCGGGCCGCCTCATCGGCAATCTGACCGGGCTGCTGGCCACCCTGAAGGCGCTGCCCCTCGCGTACAACCGCGATCTCCAGGAGGACAAGGAGCCGGTCTTCGACTCCTGTGACCAGCTGGAGGTCCTGCTGCCCGCCTTCACCGGGATGATGGCGACGCTGACCGTCCACCGCGAGCGGATGGAGGAGCTGGCCCCGGCCGGTTTCTCGCTCGCCACGGACATCGCGGAGTGGCTGGTCAGGCAGGGTGTGCCGTTCCGGGTGGCGCATGAGGTCGCGGGGGAGTGCGTCAAGGAGTGCGAGGCGCTGGGCATCGAGCTGGACGAGCTGACGGACGAGCAGTTCGCCAAGATCTCCGCCCACCTCACGCCCGAGGTGCGCTCCGTCCTCAACGTGCCGGGCGCGCTGGCGTCCCGTAACGGCCGGGGCGGTACGGCTCCCTCGGCGGTGGCCGTTCAGCTCTCCGAGGTCAAGGCCGATCTGGTGATCCAGCACGCCTGGGCGACCGCCAAGCGGTGACACGGGTTCCTCACCTCGCCGCCGCCCACTCCGCGAGCGCCTCGAAGTCCGGCCGGATCAGGCCGATCCCGGGATCGACGCGGAGCAACAGGGCGGCGGCGAGGTGCCGTTGCTCCACCCAGTCCCGGTCGTACGCGGTGATCTCGTCGTCGATCCAGGCGAAAGGCCGGCCGGCCGCGTACTCCAGGACGTAACGCGTCTTCCAGAAGGTCCCGCGAGGGGCCTTTCCGCGCGTCCGGGGCCAGTCGATGTACGGCAGCTCCGGCAGCCCGAGACGCGGCCCGATCCACTCGTTGGCGTCGTCCTTCCAGGTGGTGGCCCAGACGAGGTCGTACCGGTCGGCGAGCGCGAGCAGCTCGGCTCCGTGCCCGGGGTTGAGCAGCACGGGCAGCGGCTCGGGCCAGGTCCAGCCGGAGGGGCGGGTCCGGTGCTTGGTGTAGCCCTCCGGCGTGGGGCCCGCCAGAGCCTCGTACGGGTTCAGCGGACCGTCGATGTCGATCAGCAGCAGGGGTTTCATGGGGTGACACTCTCCTGACTCATGGTGCCTGACGTATCTGGGAATGAGACGTTCATGTCTCATATGGGTTAGCCTTGTCCCATGACTGTCGATCGTGACCAGGTGCTGCGCACCGCCGCCGCCCTCCTCACCCGCAAGGCGACCGCCACCATGGACGAGGTCGCCCGCGCCGCCGGTATCGGGCGGGCGACCCTGCACCGGCACTTCGCCGGGCGGAACGCGCTCGTCAAGGCGTTGGAGGAGCTGGGGATCCAGGAGATCGAAGCGGCACTCGACGCCGCGAGGATCGAGGAGGGGCCGGCCGCCGACGCGCTGCGCCGGCTCATCGCCGGCGTCGAGCCCGCCGCCGGGCTCCTCGCCTTCCTCGTCACCGAGAACCAGCTCTTCGAGGACGACGTCAACGACGGCTGGGACCGGCTCGACGCCCGCTTCTCCGCGCTCTTCCGGCGCGGCCAGGAACAGGGCGAGTTCCGGATCGACCTCAGCCCCGCGTGGCTGACCGAGGCTCTCTACGGACTCATCGGCGCCTGCGCCTGGACCATCCAGGACGGGCGGGCCGCCGCCAAGGACTTCCCCCACATGATCGCCGAGCTGCTGCTCGGCGGAGCACGACGGAGCGTGGAGACATGACCGGCACCCTCCGGCCGGCGGCGGGGAGCGCACTCGACGCCCGTCCCGGGCGGTGGGTCGCGCTCGCCGTACTCGTCCTGGCCGTCCTGCTGGTGGCCGTCGACGCCACCGTACTGGGTCTCGCGACCCCGTTCCTCAGCGAGGACCTCAAGCCGTCCGGCACCCAGCTGCTCTGGATCGGCGACATCTACTCCTTCGTCATCGCCGGCCTGCTGGTCTCCATGGGCAGCCTCGGCGACCGTATCGGCCGCAAGAGACTGCTGCTGACGGGCGCGGTGGCGTTCGGCGGGATCTCCGTACTCAACGCCTACGCGGGCTCCCCGGAGATGATGATCGTGGCACGGGCGCTGCTCGGTGCCGCGGGCGCGACCCTGATGCCGGCCACCCTCGCACTGATCCGCAACATCTTCCACGACCCGAGGGAACGCAGCCTCGCCATCGGCGTCTGGGGGGCGATGGCGTCCGCGGGCGCGGCGGTCGGTCCGGTCGTCGGGGGCTTCCTGCTGGAGCACTTCTGGTGGGGCTCGGTCTTCCTGATCAACGTCCCCGTCATGGTGGTGCTGGTGCTCGTCGGCATCAGGACGCTGCCCGAGTCGAAGGACCCGACACCCGGCCCCTGGGATCTGCCCAGTGTGCTGCTGTCACTCGTCGGCACCGTCGGCGTCGTGTACGCGGTCAAGGAGGCGGCGGTACGGGGCCCGGACTGGCAGGTGGCCTTGGTGGGCCTGGCCGGCGCGGGCGCGCTGTACCGGTTCCGGCGCCGCCAGCTCACCCTCCCCACCCCGCTGCTGGACATGCGGCTCTTCCGCCACCGGGGTTTCTCCGGCGCGGTGCTGGCCGACCTGCTGACCATCCTCGGCCTGTCCGGGCTGGTCTTCTTCCTGTCGCAGTTCCTGCAGCTGGTACAGGGACGATCGCCCCTGGAAGCGGGCCTCGCCGAACTTCCGGCGGCGGTCGGCGCGGTGACGACGGGTCTGCTCGCGGGCCGGGCCGCCCGGCGCTTCTCCGTACGCTCCGTGGTGGCGGGCAGCCTCGCGGCGATCAGCCTGGCCCTGGCGGCGCTGACCGGGATCGGCCAGGCCACCGGATATCCCCTGCTCGGCGGGGTGCTGCTGGTCGTCGGCGCCGGCGCGGGCTTCTCCTTCACCGTCACGGCGGACGTGATCCTGTCCGGCGTCCCCAAGGAACAGGCCGGTTCGGCCTCGGCGGTCTCGGAGACGGCCTACGAACTGGGCGCGGCGCTCGGCATCGCGCTGCTGGGCTCGATCGTCACCGGCGTCTACCGGGGCTTCCCCGTCCCGGCCGGCGTTCCGGCGGGGACGGCCTCGGCGGCCCACGAATCCCTCGGCGGCGCGGTGGACGCGTCCGCCGGTCTCCCGGCTCACGCCGGCGCGGCCCTGGTGAGCGCGGCTCAGGACGCCTTCGTCGAGGGTCTGCGCCTCGCGGTGGGCGTGGGCGCCGCGGTCCTGCTGGCCACGGCGGTGGCGGCCTGGTTCCTGCTGCGCGGTCAGAAGCTTGAGGACGGACCCGGACACTGAAGCCGCCCCCGGCCTCCTTGCCCGAGCGAGTCCGAGCGAGTCCGAGCGAAGAACCGCGCCCGGAAGGCCCCTCCGGCCGGAGACCGGCGGGCGGGCGGCCGGGCCCGGTCGGCGTCCCCGCCGCCGGGCGTCAGGCCGCCTTCGCCTTCGTGGCGTACATGTCCACGTACTCCTGGCCCGACAGCCCCATGACCTCGGTCATCACCGAGTCCGTGACCGCCCGCAGCACATAGCGGTCGCGCTCCATGCCCTCGTACCGCGAGAACTCCATCGGCTCGCCGAAGCGCACCGTCACCTTTCCGGTGCGCGGCATGCCCGAGCCGTTCGGCTGGAGCTTGTCCGTGCCGATCATCGCGAAGGGCACCACCGGAGCCCCCGTCATGAGCGTCAGCCGCGCGATGCCCGTACGGCCCCGGTACAGCCGGCCGTCGGGGGAGCGGGTGCCCTCCGGGTAGATGCCGAAGATCCGTCCCTCGTCCAGCACCCGACGGCCCGTCATGAGCGCCGCGACACCGCCACGCGCGCCGTCGCGGTCCACCGGGATCATGCCGACGCCGGTGAAGAACCACGCCATCAGGCGGCCCTTGAGGCCCTTGCCCGTGACGTACGAGTCCTTGCCGATGAAGACGACCTGCCGGTCACAGACCAGGGGGAGGATCATCGAGTCGATGAAGGTCAGGTGGTTGCCGGCGAGGATGACCGGCCCGCTCGCCGGGATGTTCTCCGCACCCTCCACCCGTGTGCGGAACATCAGGCGCACGATCGGTCCGAGCACTGCCTTGATGAGCGCGAAGCGGGACAACAGGTCCTCCGGCGTCGTATGACGATCAGGATGGGCGATGAACGGTGCAGGTGAGCACGTTACTCGCGGTGTGCGGCAGCCGCACATCGGGTTCACGTACCGGATACCCGCTGTTGACGTTCGTTTCCGCCTCGTTCGTCCAGGGTCCCCCTTGCGTAGGGCGTGGATCCCTACGCTCAGCCGTGACGTGACAGGTGCCGGACATCACACCCGCCACCTCCACACCCACCACATCCAGGGGAGCGTTCATGACACAGGCCGCGCGGCACACGCCCGGACGGCGAACCGTACTGGGAGCGGCGGTGCTCGGCTCGGCGGCCGTGGCGCTGCCCGCCACGGCGCAGGCCACGGAGCGGGGGCACGGCGGCCACGGACCGGTCCGTCCGGACCTGCCGGTGCCCACGATCGTCGGACACCGCGGCGCCAGCGGCTACCGCCCGGAGCACACCCTCGGCTCGTACCAGCACGCCCTCGACCTCGGCGCGCACGTCATCGAGCAGGACCTGGTGCCCACCAAGGACGGACATCTGGTGTGCCGTCACGAGAACGACATCACGGCCACGACGGACGTCGCGGACCACCCCGAGTTCGCCGGCCGCAGGACCACCAAGAAGGTCGACGGCGTCAGTCTCACCGGCTGGTTCACCGAGGACTTCACGCTCGCCGAGCTGAAGACCCTGCGCGCCAAGGAGCGCATTCCGGGCAACCGCCAGCGCAACACCCTCTACGACGGCCGCTGGGAGATCCCCACCTTCGAAGAGGTACTGCGCTGGGCGGACGACGAGGGCCGCCGCCGGGGCCGCCGCGTCTGGCTGTACACCGAGACCAAGCACCCCACCTACTTCCGGGGGATCGGCCTCGGCCTGGAGGAGCCCCTCGCGAAGCTGCTGCGCCGGTACGGGCGTGACCGCAAGGACTCCGCGATCTTCCTCCAGTCCTTCGAGCCGACGAGCATGCAGAGGATGGCGAAGCTGGTCTCCTCGCCGCGCGTCGTCCTGCTGAACGCCTCGGGCAGGCCGTGGGACTTCCAGGCCACGGGCGACCCGCGCACGGTGGCCGATCTGGTCAGGCCCGAGGGCCTGAAGTGGATCGCGTCCTTCGCGCAGGGCCTCGGCCCGACGCTCGACCTGATCATCCCCAAGGACGCCACGGGCAAGCTGGGCACGCCCACGACGCTGGTACGGGACGCGCACGCCAAGGGCCTGATCCTGCACCCGTACACGATGCGCAACGAGAACACCTTCCTGCCCGCGGACTTCCGGCGCGGCACGGACCCGAACGCGTACGGTGACGCGTTCGGTGCCTTCAAGGCCTACTTCGCGCAGGGCATCGACGGCGTCTTCACCGACAACCCGGACACCGGGCTGCTGGCGCGCGCGGACTTCCTCCGCCGCTGACCGACCGACCGGCTGACCGACCGACCGGCTGACCGACCGACCGGCCGCCGACCGTCCGTCGCGGACCCGCCGTCCGGCTGACGCGCCGTCCGGAACGTCAGCCGCTGACAGCGTGCCCCCCGGTCGGGTGACTGCCCGCCCGGGGGGCAACCGCCCGTCACCGCCATGACGTCCCGCCGGGCATGACGTCCGCCACGCTCGCCGAAACGACTCCCGCGCCGTGCCCGGCGCCCCGCTCCGCCCCGCTCCCGGCCCGCCCGCCCGCACCCTCGTCGCCCGCACCGTGGCCGCCCGCACCGGAAGACCTCGTGCGCGCGCTGCTCCCGCTGGTCAGTGCCGAGGCGGCGGCGGAGGCGTGGGGCGCGGGTGTCGAGGCGGGGGACCTCGAACAGAGTCTCTGGGTCCGGTTGCTGGAGCGGCTGGACGAGGAGGGGCCGCCCGGGGACATCGGGCGGTGGGTACGCGACGTCGTACGGGCGGAAGCGCGGCGCGCCCGCCGCACCGCGGCCCGTGAACTCCCGTACCGCGAGAACCGGCCTCCGGAGAACGGCCCCTACGGCGATGAGCCCGCCGCCCGCTCCGAAGCCGGCCCCGAGCGCTCCGCGCTGCGCGCCGAGCTCCGCCGTACACTCCGCGCGGCGGTCGTCCGCACTCCCGGCCGCTGCCCCCGGCTGCTCACCGCGATGCTGTCGCCGAAGGACCCCACCTACCGCGAGATCGCGGGGGAGTTGGGTACGTCACAGGGCAGTTTGGGCCCCTTGCGATCCAGATGCCTGGGATGCCTGCGCAGAATGCTCGCGGCGGGGGTTGCGGCTCCCGCGCCCGGGGGAAAGGAGCGGTAGACAATCGGCTTACCAGGTGAGCGGAAGGCATGCACACATGGGCATGAGCGTGACCATCTCAGCGGCGAGCGCGCAGGACGCGGAGTACATCCTCAAGCTGCAGTACCTCTGCTATCAGAACGAGGCCGAGCTGTACGGCGACTACACCATCGAGCCGCTCACCCAGACCCTTGACGATCTGCGGGCCGAACTGGACCAGGGCCACGGCCTGGTGGCCCGGCTCGGCGACGAGGTGGTCGCGTCGGTGCGGGGCAGTGCGGACGCGGCGGGTCTCGCCCGGTTCGCCAAACTCATCGTCCACCCACGGCTGCGGCGCCACGGTCTCGGCGGGCGGCTCCTCGACGCGATCGAGGCGCACTTCGCGGCGGAGCCGGCCGTCCAGCGGTTCCAGCTCCGCGCCGGTCACCTCAACGAGAGCAATCTGCGGCTCTACCGCAACCGGGGCTATGTGCCCGTGTCGACGGAACAGCTCGGCCCGCGGCTGCGGCTCGTCACCCTGGAGAAGGCCGCAGCCGTCGGAGCGTACGCGGCCAGCGCCTGACGCCGTCGTATCTCCTTGTCCCCGTCCCCGTATCCCCTTGTCCCCGTATCGCCGCCGGTCACCGACGCGACGTACGCAGCCACATCATGCCGGTGACCGGCAGCAGTACGGGGATGAAGAGATAGCCCATGCCGTAGTCCGACCAGACCGTGGCATCCGGGAAGGCCGACGGCTGGAGCAGGGTCCAGGTCCCGACGGTCAGTACGCCCATGAGTTCGGCGGCGCAGCAGACCAGCGCCGCCTTCCGGGCCGTTTCCCCGCCGCGCACGAGGGTGTAGGTGATGAAGACGTACACCACGGCCGCGACGGCGGAGAGCGTGTGGGCCAGCGGAGCCCGGTCGAATTCGGTCGCGATCTGGTAGGCGGAGCGGGAGACCGCGCCGACCGACATCACGCCGTACAGCCAGACCAGCAGCAGTCCGGGACCCGTGACGAGCCGGGCGGGGGCCTTCTCCCCTTCCGCGCTGTTCTCCGTCTTCGCGCCGGTGGCGGACCCGTCCATCGTCAGCCTCCCCAGATGTCATGGAGCCGTACTTCGAGCACGGCGAGGACGACCGCTCCCGCGGACACCGTCACGGAGCCCCAGCGGGTCCGCTCGGTCAGTGAGAGAAAACCGGCCGCCGGCACCGCGAACAGCGCGCCGATCAGATACGACACGAAGATCACCGAGCCGTCGTCGGGCTTCTCGCCGCCGGCCAGTCGCGCGATTCCTATGACCAGCTGCGCCAGTACCAGTACCGATACCACGGCCATACCGATGAAGTGCCAGTCCTTGGTGGGCTGGTCGCGGTAGGCGGCGAAGCCGCACCAGGCGGCGAGGGCGAGCGCGACCACGGAGACCGTGACCGTCAGGGCGACAAGCATGGGCCTGAGAGTATTACGGCGAAAAAGGCACCGGACGCGCGCCCCCGGCCCCGGAGATCCGTCCGCTATGCGGACACTTTTCCAGAACTCGTACTGATGTCTGCTTTACTTATCCCATGACCACGACGAGCTACCGCGACCCCGCGACCGAGGCGATCAACACGCCCGGTGCTCGTTGTCTGTGTCGAATGCGCGCCATCTGAGGGCCCCTGCCTGAACCTCGCGCCCCGAAGCGAGATCTGACAGCCGCGCCGCGTCCGCAGGCCGTGAAGCCTCATCTCCCGAGGCCGCCGGACGGACCGCGCCTGCCCCACGCGCACGCCGCTTCCCGGTCACCCACCGTGTCAGCCGTGCCGCGTCGGAATGACGAACGCCCCGTGCCCGGCGGCCACCTCGCCGCGCACTCGACAGTGACGGAACCCCCCTGTGATCACTACTACGGGCCTGACCAAGATCTACCGGTCCGCCCACGGGCGAGGCCGTGAGGTCACCGCACTCGACGGCGTCGACCTGCATGTCCGTGAGGGCGAGGTCTTCGGAGTCGTCGGACAGAGCGGAGCCGGCAAGTCCTCGCTCATCCGCTGCGTCAACCTCCTCGAACGCCCGACCACCGGCACGGTGACGGTCAACGGCCAGGACCTCACCGCACTCGCCGGCCGGGGCCGGCGCGCGGGCGGGGAACTGCGCCAGGCCCGCACGGCGATCGGCATGGTCTTCCAGCACTTCAACCTGCTCTCCTCGCGCACGGTCCAGGCCAACGTCGAACTACCACTGGAGATCCTCGGAGTCTCCGGCCAGGAACGCTCCCGCCGCGCCCGGGAACTGCTCGACCTCGTCGGTCTCGCCGACAAGGCGCGGTCCTACCCCGCCCAGCTCTCCGGCGGCCAGAAGCAGCGGGTCGGCATCGCCCGCGCGCTGGCCGGCGACCCCAAGGTCCTCCTCTCCGACGAGGCGACCAGCGCCCTCGACCCCGAGACCACCCGCTCGATCCTCCAGCTGCTCCGCGACCTCAACCGGCAACTCGGCCTGACCGTGCTGCTCATCACGCACGAGATGGAGGTCGTGAAGACGATCTGCGACTCGGCCGCGCTGATGCGGCGGGGCCGGATCGTCGAGTCCGGCACGGTCGGCGAACTGCTCGCCACCCCCGGCTCGCAGCTGGCGCGCGAGCTGTTCCCGGTCGGCGGGGCCGCCGCGGGCCCCGGCCGCACGGTCCTCGACGTCACCTTCCACGGCGACGCCGCCGGCCGGCCCGTGATCTCGCAGCTCTCCCGTACGTACAACATCGACATCTCGATCCTCGGCGCCGCGATGGACACCGTCGGCGGACGTCAGATCGGCCGGATGCGGATCGAACTGCCCGGCGTGTACGAGGACAACGTCGTCCCGGTCGGCTTCCTGCGCGAGCAGGGACTCCAGGTCGAGACCGTCGACGAGGCCACCGCCCCCCACGACGGCGCCGTCCCGGCGCAGCGCCCCATCCCGGTGAAGGAAGATGCCAAGTGACCTGGTCCGAGATGCAGCCGCTGCTGTCCCAGGGGACCGCCGACACCCTGTACATGGTGCTGTGGGCCACCCTCGTCACCGTCGTCGGCGGACTGCCCCTCGGCATTCTGCTCGTCCTCACCGACAAGGGCGGACTGCTCCAGAACGCCCCGGTGAACAAGATCGTCGGCGTGATCGTGAACATCGGACGGTCCCTGCCGTTCATCATCCTGCTGATCGCGCTGATCCCGTTCACCACCCTGGTCATCGGCACCTTCATCGGCCCCACCGCGATGATCGTGCCGCTCGCGATCGGCGCCATCCCCTTCTTCGCGCGCCTCGTCGAGACATCGGTCCGCGAGGTCGACCCCGGACTGGTCGAGGCCGTCCAGGCGATGGGCGGATCCATCCCCACGATCGTCCGCAAGGTGCTGCTGCCCCAGGCCCTGCCGTCGCTCGTGTCCGGTACCACCACCACCGTCATCGCCCTCATCGGCTACTCGGCGATGGCGGGCGCGGTCGGTGGCGAGGGACTCGGCTCCAAGGCCGTCACCTACGGATTCCAGCGCTTCGAGAACGGCTTCATGATCGCCACGGTCATCGTCCTGATCGTGATCGTCACCGTGGTCCAGCTGCTCGGCGACGGGGTCGTGCGCCTGCTGGCACGCCGGGGCCGTACCGCTTCCTGACCCTCCCCCCCGGCCTTCACCCCCGGCCTTCACCCCCGGCCTTCACCCCCGGCCTTCACCCCCGGCCTTCCCCCGGGCCGCCCCTGAACTCTTCTCCCCAGGGCCCGCACTCCTTGTCCGGGCTTCACCACCGCATCACAAGAAAGAGGCACTCTTCGTGCGCACTCACATCAAGCTCGCCACCGTCGCCGCGACCGCGGCCGTCGCCCTCGGTCTCAGCGCCTGCGGCACCTCCTCCGACCCGGGCGGCTCGTCCGACGCGGGCGGCAAGGCCGACACGTCCAAGCCGCTGGTCGTCGCCGCGTCCCCCGTACCGCACGCCGACATCCTGAACTTCGTCAAGGACAACCTGGCGGCCAAGGCCGGCCTCAAGCTGGAGGTGAAGGAGTTCACGGACTACGTCCTGCCGAACACCGCCACCCAGAGCGGCGAGGTCGACGCCAACTACTTCCAGCACAAGCCGTACCTGGACGACTTCAACAAGAAGAAGGGCACCGACATCGTGCCTGTCGTCGACGTCCACCTGGAGCCCCTCGGCCTCTACTCCAAGAAGCTCAAGGACCTCTCGGACATCAAGGCCGGCCAGAGCATCGCGATCCCCAACGACACCACCAACGAGGGCCGCGCGCTCAAGCTGCTCGCCGACAACGGCCTGATCACACTCAAGGACGGCGTCGGAGCCGAGGGCAACCTCTCCGACATCAAGGACGCCAAGGGCATCGAGTTCAAGGAGCTGGAGGCCGCCACCCTGCCGCGCGCCCTGAACGACGTCGACGCCGCCGTCATCAACGGCAACTACGCGATCGAGGCGAAGCTCAAGCCCGCCCAGGACGCGCTGGCCCTGGAGAAGGCCGAGGGCAACCCGTACGCCAACTTCCTCGCCGTCAAGCGCGGCCACGAGAAGGACCCCCGCGTGGAGAAGCTCGCGAAGCTCCTCAACTCGCCCGAGGTGAAGAAGTTCATCGAGGACACCTACGACGGCGCCGTCATCCCCGCCTTCGGCCCGGTCAAGTAGTCACGGCAGGAACGTTCTTGTCCGTGGGGGCCCGGCGCACGCCCGTCGCGCGCCGGGTCCCCACGCCTGTCGAGGACCCGGCCATGCGCCGCCCCCACCCGATGCTGCATGCTGTGCCTTTACGACGGACTGAGGCATGGAGCTGCGCATGACCACCACCTTTCCGGACGTCTCCATCAGCACGGAGCGATTGGTGCTGCGCCCCTTCGAACCGGCGGACATTCCGGCGCACATCGAGATGATGAACGACGAGATGGTCGTCGCCTGGACCTCCGTACCCCACCCCTACACCCAGGCGGACGCCGAGAAGTGGGTCGGCGCGATCGCTCCCGCCGAGCGCACCGGGGGGCGCGGGATCGCCTTCGCCGTCACCGAGTTCCTCACCCAGCGACTCGTCGGCGTCGTACGGCTGCGGAACACCAACTGGTACGCGCTCGCCACCGAAGTGTCCTACGTCACCGCACCCTGGGCCCGCGGTGAGGGATACGCCACCGAATCGGCCCTCGCGGTCGCCCAGTGGCTCTTCCGCGACCAGAAATTCGAGCGCATCGAAGTGCGTACGGCCGCCGACAACACCGCGTCCCAGCAGGTCGCGCAGAAGATCGGCTGCATCAGCGAGGGCGTCCTGCGCAACGCCTGGATAGCGCGCAGCCAGACCGAGGACGGCGGCTGGACCGACATCCGCACCGACCTCATCGTGTGGAGCCTGCTCCCCGAGGACCTCGAAGGCGTCGCCGAGCAGATGGCCGACGCGAGCGGCTACGCGTCCTTCACCGACTGGAACTGACCCCAGGACCGCTCCACCGGCGGGACGCCCCGGCCGTGGCCAGGTACTCTCACCCTGCCCGCACCTGACCGGGCAGCCCCACCTGTGACGACTTCGGGAGACTGACGAGATGGCCGACCGCGTCACGGTGATCGGCTGGGACGGCTCACCCCTCACCGCCGCGGCCACCTCCGCCCTCTCGGCCGCCACTCTGGTGGCCGGAGCCGCGCACCATCTGGCCCTCCCCGAGGTGCCGGCCGACGCCGAGCGCGTCCGGCTCGGCAGCATCGACCTGGCGGCCCGCAGGATCGCCGGCCACCGTGGCAGCGCCGTCGTCCTCGCCGACGGCGACCCCGGCTTCTTCGGCGTCGTACGGACCCTGCGCGCCCCCGAGCACGGACTCGAGGTCGAAGTCGTGCCGGGTGTCTCCTCCGTGGCCCGCGCCTTCGCCCGCGCCGGCATGGCCTGGGACGACGCCCAGGTCGTCGTCGCCCACCGCCGTACGCTGCGCCGCGCCGTCAACGTCTGCCGGGCCCACACCAAGGTCGCCGTCCTCACCTCGCCGGGCGCGGGACCCGCCGAACTGGCGCTGCTCCTCGAAGGTGTCCACCGCACCTTCGTCATCTGCGAGGAGCTCGGCACCGAACGCGAACAGATCACCGTCCTCACCTCCGACAAGGCCGCCGACCACGTCTGGCGCGACCCCAACGTCGTCATCGTCATCGGAGGCATCGGCGCCTCCGGCGCCCCGGCCGCCGGCTGGATCGCCGGCCGCGACCCCGGATACCCGTCGGGCGAGCGGGGCTGGGCGCTGCCCACGGAGGAGTACGGCATCGCCCTCGACGAGGGCGAGTCGACCTGGCTGCGCGCCGCCCAACTGGCCAGGATCGGGGCCCGTACCGGCGACCTGATCTGGGACATCGGCTCCGGCAGCGGCGCTCTCGCCGCGGAGGCGGCCCGCTTCGGCGCCGCCGTCATCGCCGTCGACGACGAACCGGGAGCCTGCGCCAGCACCGCCGCGGCGGCCCGGCGTGCCGGCGTCCAGCTCCAGGTCGTCCAGGGCCGGGCGCCGCACGTGTTGGAGCGGCTGCCCGAACCCGACGTCGTCCGGATCGGCGGCGGTGGCGTCGACGTCGTCATAGCCTGCGCGGACCGCCGCCCCGAGCGCATCGTCACCCACGCGGCGACCCGGGACGAGGCCGAGGCGATCGGCAGGGCCCTGGCGGAAGGCGGCTACGAGGTGGAGTGCGCGCTGCTCCAGTCCGTCGGCCTGGACACCGGTGACTGGTCGGAGCGCGAGCGCTCCGTCGTCTTCCTGCTCTCCGGGCAGCGGCCGGAGAGCGCCCCCTGACCTGGCCGCCGCACGGCGCGGGGTAGGCTGGCCGATCGTCGTACCGCACCCGGACGTTCGTCGCTTCGTCGGTCAATGTCCGGAATGGGGGGCCGGTTTGGGCCCTGATGTGATACGGCTGATTCCGGGGGGGACGCGGGACGTGGCGCAGTCCACACCGGGCTGGGGACGGATCCCCCGGCACGGCTGTGAAAGACCGCGTGAAGCCGCGAGAATACGGGATGACCGCGGGCCGCACGTGCCGCGCGGCGCCCATGCTCGTTGTTGTTGACGGGTGGCCGGAAGCGCCGCGGTTCGGGCGCCCCGGGCGAAGGGCTGAAGGAGCACAACCAATGGGCGAGGGGTACGCATGACTGACACCGGCCAGGTCCCGGGCGAGGGACTGCCGGAGAACGCAGGCATGGTGGAGCAGCCGGGCATCCCCGCTCCCGGTTCGTACACCTACCTGGACCCCTCCGCGACCGTCACCGAGGACGAAGGACTGCTGCTGATGCCGAGCGGGCAAGGGGGGTGGAGCGACCCGCAGGTGGTGCCGGCGGAGGCTCCCGCCGCCTACGCGGTGCCCGGCGGATACGCGGCCCCCGCCGGGTACGGAGTGCCGGACGGCTACGGCGCCCCGGAGGGATACGTCCCGCCCGAGGGGTATGCGGCGCCCGAGGGGTACACGGCTCCGGAGACGTACGCGACTCCCGACCATTACGCCGTGCCGGACGGGTACACCGCCGCCGAGGGGTATCCGGCGGCCGAGGGGTACGCCGCTCCCGAGCAGACGCGGGCTCAGCCGCAGGTGCCTCCCATAGAAGAGGCGGCCCCGACCGTGGAGCCCGTGCCGCACTTCCAGGCCGAGGCCCAGGCCGACGCCCAGGCCCACATGCCGGGTGGGTTCCCGGCGCAGCCGCAGGAGACCGTGGACGTCGTGCCCGAGGCCGTTCCTGAGGTTGTGCCTGTCGCGCCCGCCGAGCTCGGCGGGCCCGTCGAGCTTGCCGAAGAGGTCGCGGAACAGCCCGTGGCCCCTGCGGAGCCCGCCTACGACGCGGCCGCGCAGGGATCCATCGGGCGCGGGCAGAACCTGGCCCAGCCGGGTGCGCACGAAGCCGGCGGCCGGCATTCCGGTTCGGTGGACCTCAGCGGTGTACGTATGCCGCCGGCCACGTCGATGGCCACCGCGCCCCCCTCGCGCCGCCCGCTGCACATGGGCCCCCCGGTGCCCGACCCGACCGGTGGCGTGGTGCGTTCGCTGGCCGACCGTGGCCCCGCCGGGTCACCGGCGCACGCCGTTCGCGTACGGCCCCGGCCGCAACAGGTCCAGGTGGCACAGGCCCAGGTGGCGACCGCCGTCGCCCCGGAGCAGGCGGACGCCGCGCGTGAGCCGTGGAGTTCGGAACAGCCGGTGCCCGCAGCAGAAACGGTCGTCCCGCAGCCCCTGGAGCCCCACGAGACCCACGAGATCCCGGAGACCCCCGAGGCCCTGGAGGTCCCGGTTCAGGCCGGACCCGACCCTGTCGAGGCCGTGGCGGTGCCGGAGCCGGAAGCCGAGCCGGAGCCGGTGGCCCCGGATCCCGAGCCCGACGTCGTGGCCGAGGTCCGGGAATCCGCTCCTGAACCCGTGCCCGTATCGGAGCCCGTATCGGAGCCCGCGCCGGAACCCGAGCCGGTTGTCGCGGAAGAGGCGGCCGTCCCGGTGGAAGAAGCGCCCCTGGCCGACGAGCCCCCGCAGCAGGCCGAGGTCACCGCGCCCGTCGAGCAGGTGGAGCCCGGTGAGCCCGCCGAGCCCTTCGAGCCCGCCGACGCCGTCGCCGAGGTACCGGAGGAGCCGGCGCCGGTGGTGGAGCCCGTCCTCGTCGTGCCGGAAACCCCCGAGGCACCCGAGGCTTCCGGGGAAGCCGAGCAGGTGCCGGACCCCGAGCCCGTTCCCGTGGCGGATCCGGAGGCGGAGCCCATGACCGAGCCTCAGCCCCCGGAGGCGCTGGAGCCCGTACCGGACGCGGAGCCCGCACGGGAGCAGCCGGAGCCCGAGCCCGTACCGGAGCCGGTCCCCGCTCCCCGGCAGGGACCCGCCGCCGCGTCCGGGTACGACGACGCCGAGCGCGACGCCGTACTCCGGGTGATGCGCGAGCGGCGCGACATCCGTAACGGATTCCGCTCCGACCCGATCCCGCACGAGGTGCTGCTGCGCGTCCTGGAGGCCGCGCACACCGCGCCCAGCGTGGGCCACTCCCAACCCTGGGACTTCGTGGTCATCCGCTCCGCCGAGACCCGGCGGTCCATGCACGAGCTGGCGCAGCGTCAGCGTGACGCGTACGCCAAGTCGCTGCCCAAGGGCCGGGCCAAGCAGTTCAAGGAACTGAAGATCGAGGCCATCCTCGACACCCCGGTGAACATCGTGGTCACCGCCGACCCGACGCGCGGCGGCCGGCACACCCTCGGCCGGCACACCCAGCCGCAGATGGCCCCGTACTCCTCGGCCCTCGCCGTCGAGAACCTCTGGCTCGCCGCCCGCGCCGAAGGACTCGGCGTCGGCTGGGTCAGCTTCTTCGACGAGCGCGAGATGGTACGAGCGCTGGGCCTGCCCGAGCACCTCGAAGTCGTCGCGTACCTGTGTGTCGGTTACGTCGACGAGTTCCCGCAGGAGCCCGAGCTGATGCAGGCGGGCTGGTCCAAGCGCCGCCCGCTGTCCTGGGTCGTCCATGAGGAGACGTACGGCCGCCGGGCCCTGCCGGGCGCGGAGCCGCACGACCTGCTCCAGGAGACCATCGCCGGGATCCGGCCGCTGGACGCGAAAGCGCTGGGCGAGGCCTGGGAGCGCCAGAAGAGGATGACGAAACCGGCCGGTGCGCTCGGCATGCTGGAGATCATCGCCGCGCAGCTCAGCGGATTGTCCCGGATGTGCCCGCCGCCCATCCCGGAACCCGCGGCGGTCGCGATCTTCGCGGGCGACCACGGCGTGCACGCCCAGGGCGTCACCCCGTGGCCGCAGGAGGTGACCAGTCAGATGGTCGCCAACTTCCTGAGCGGCGGCGCGGTGTGCAACGCGTTCGCGACCCAGGTGGGGGCGGAGGTGTGCGTCATCGACGTCGGCGTCGCGGGCGAACTCCCGGGTACGCCCGGCCTGCTGCCCCGCAAGGTGCGCGCCGGCACGGCCGACTTCACGACCGGCCCGGCCCTCAGCCGCGAGGAAGTCCTCTCGGCGATCGAGGTCGGCATCGAGACGGCGCGCGACCTGGTCGCCGCCGGCAACAAGGCGCTGCTCACCGGCGAGATGGGCATCGCCAACACGACCGTGTCGGCCGCGCTGATCTGCGTCTACACCGGCCAGGATCCGGCGGAGGTCACCGGGCGCGGCACGGGCATCAACGACGAGACGCACGCCCGCAAGATCGACGTCGTACGGCGCGGCCTGGAACTCCACCAGCCGGACCCGTCCGACCCGATCGGCGTCCTCGCGGCGATCGGCGGCCTGGAGCACGCGGCGCTCGTCGGATTCCTGCTGGGCGGCGCTTCGTTGCGTACCCCGGTGATCCTGGACGGCGTGAGCGCGGGCGCCGCGGCGCTGGTCGCCCGGGCGATCGCCCCGGAGGCCCTGGCGGCCTGCATCGCCGGCCACCGCAGCGTGGAGCCGGGGCACGTGGCCGCCCTGAACAAGCTGGGCCTGCGCCCGCTGGTCGACCTGGACCTGCGCCTGGGCGAGGGCACGGGCGCGCTGCTGGCCCTCCCGGTGGTGCAGAGCGCCGCGCGCGCCATGCACGAGGTCGCGACGTTCGATTCGGCGGGAGTGACGGAGAAGTAGCGAAGCGGGCGCTGGGAGCCTGTCGGGTGGCCTTCGATCGGAGGTCACCCGACAGGCTCTGAGGGGCCCCGGACCGCGCGGGTGAAGCCGGTCCGGGGGCCGCCGTGCGCGCACCACCCCACCCCACGCCCGCCGCGAAACCGGGAGCCGGAGAGCGGGCCGTGCCGTCCCCACGGGCCGTGCCGTCCTGCCGGAGTCCGGGCCGCCCCTCCGCAGGGCCCCGCGCCCACGGCCGTGACCCCCGCGCCCCCTCCCCGTAAGGTGGTCGCCGGGACCGTAACCGGCTCCCACCAGCCGCTTCACCTCCGCAGCGGCCCCGCAGCACACCGCCCAGCCGCCCGAGGAGCCCCTGCCGACATGGCCGACCACGCCGAGCACCCCGCCTACCCCGTCGGACTTCGCCTGTCCGGTCGGCGCGTCGTCGTCATCGGCGGCGGCCAGGTCGCGCAGCGCCGGCTTCCGGCGCTCATCGCTGCGGGCGCGGACATCGTGCTCGTGTCCCCGTCCGCGAAGCCGTCCGTCGAGGCCATGGCGGACACCGGCGAGATCCGCTGGGAGCGCCGGCTCTACGCCGAGGGAGACCTCCAGGGCGCCTGGTACGCGCTCATCGCGTCCAGTGACCCCGCCGCCAACCTGACCGCCTCCGCCGAGGCCGAGCGCGACCGGATCTGGTGTGTACGGAGCGACGACGCGGAGGCCGCCACCGCCTGGACCCCGGCCACCGGACGCAGCGAGGGCGTCACCGTCGCCGTACTCACCGGACAGGACCCGCGCAGGTCCGCGGCCGTACGCGACGCGATCGTCGAAGGCCTGCGCGACGGCACCCTCCCCGCGCCCCACCACCGCGCCCGTACGCCCGGCGTCGCTCTCGTCGGCGGCGGTCCCGGCGACCCGGATCTGATCACCGTGCGCGGCCGGCGGCTGCTCGCCGAGGCGGACGTCGTCATCGCGGACCGCCTCGGACCGCGCGACCTGCTCAACGAACTGCCGCCGCACGTCGAGGTGATCGACGCGGCGAAGATCCCGTACGGCCGTGCCATGGCCCAGGAGGCCATCAACGACGCGCTGATCGAGCACGCCAAGGCGGGCAAGGCCGTGGTCCGCCTCAAGGGCGGCGACCCGTTCGTCTTCGGGCGCGGTATGGAGGAGATCCACGCGCTCGCCGAAGCCGGCATCCCCTGCACGGTCGTGCCCGGCATCTCCAGCTCCATCAGCGTGCCGGGGGCCGCCGGAATCCCCGTCACCCACCGGGGTGTAGCCCACGAGTTCACCGTCGTCAGCGGCCATGTCGCCCCCGACGACGAGCGGTCGCTCGTCGACTGGGCGGCGATCGCCCGCCTCCGGGGCACACTCGTCCTGCTGATGGCCGTCGACAAGATCGGCGCCATCGCCCAGGCGCTCATCGACCACGGCAAATCCCCCGAGACCCCGGTCGCCCTGGTCCAGGAAGGCACCACCGCCGCCCAGCGCCGGGTCGACGCGACGCTCGCCACGGTGGGGGAGAGGGCCAGGGCCGAGGCGGTACGGCCCCCGGCCGTCATCGTCATCGGCGAGGTCGTCGCGCTCGGCGACGGGCAGTAACCACCATCTCCCGCCCCCGTGGGGGCGCATCACCCCGGACAAGGCAGTGTCACCCGTGGCCGAACTCATCACCGTCGACGACCCCGAAGACCCCCGTCTGCATGACTACACCGGCCTGACCGACGTGGAACTGCGGCGCAGGCGCGAGCCCGCCGAGGGCCTGTTCATCGCCGAGGGTGAGAAGGTCATCCGCCGCGCCGCCCAGGCCGGGTACCCGATGCGGTCGATGCTGCTCTCGGCCAAGTGGGTCGACACGATGCGGGACATCATCGAGGAGGCCGAAGCACCCGTGTACGCGGTCAGCCCCGAGCTGGCCGAGCGCGTCACCGGCTACCACGTGCACCGCGGCGCGCTGGCCTCCATGGGGCGCAAGCCGCTGCCGACAGTCGGCGAGGTGCTCCGCACCGGCCGGCCCGTCGCCGCCGGGGAAAGCGTCGACGGCCACACCGACACCGACACCGGCGCGGTGCCGCCTTCGGAGCCTCGGCGGTCCGGGGTGCGGCGCGTCGCCGTTTTCGAGGACATCGTCGATCACGCCAACCTGGGGGCCGCCTTCAGGAACGCCGCCGCTCTCGGCGTCGACGTCGTCCTCCTCACTCCCCGCTGCGCCGATCCCTTCTACCGGCGGTCCGTGAAGGTCTCGATGGGAGCCGTCTTCCAGGTGCCGTGGACTCGCTTGGAGTCCTGGCCCGAGGATGTCGAGATCCTGCGCTCCACGGGCTTCACGGTCGCCGCGCTCTGCCTGAGCGACCGGGCGATCACCCTCGACGAGCTCGCCGCACGGCGTGACGAGAAACTCGCCCTGGTCTTCGGCACGGAGGGCGCCGGCCTCACCCCGGGGATTCTCGCCGCGGCCGACGAGCACGTCCGTATCCCGATGGACGCCGGTGTCGACTCACTCAACGTGGCAGCGGCCTCGGCCGTGGCCTTCTACGCGACCCGCCCGCGGTCTGCCTGAACCGGGACCGCGGATCGAACGGCTCTGTCCCGTGATCGGTGGTAGCTGTACGCCACACCAGGCCGAGTCCTGCCTGACGTCAAGGCCCTTGCGGGTCTGGTCCTCTGGGCCTGTCCGCGCGCTGATGGTCGCGGGGATGGCGGATGAGGGTGATCTGCTCCGAGCGGTGGCGCGCCCCCTGGACGACCCGGTGCCGTGTCCGGTGTGCGGGACGCCTACCGGGCGGGGATACGGCGTCCATGGCCGCGAGGCGGACACCCTCCGGACATGGCCGTGCGAGCACCCCGGCGCCGAGATCGCCTGCCGGGACGGCTCGGGTGCCTACGGCGAGGCCATACGTCACGCCCTGCTCGACACGGTGCGGGCTGACGACCGACGGCACCTCCGCACCACCTCGGTGGCAAAACCCGGCCGAGGCCTCTCTCCCCTCCGCAGCTCCCGCTGGACCGCTGTCGACGCGCCCGCCCCGAGGGAACGCGCATAGACCACCCGCGAGCGAGGGCATCAGGTCCGCGTCATCGAGTGGTAATTGGCTGGGTGACGGGAAGTGGTCCTCAGTGAGTCAATTGTTCATCTGTGGCATGCGTCACCCATGGGATTTCGCCCCCATGGAGCCCGACGTCCGAACGTATGTCGCATAAATTCGTGTGGCCGTTCTCAACCTCCTTCTTTAGATTCCGCATTGGCTTGTTGTGAGTGAAACATGGTTGATCTGTGGGGGATTTGAGAGTGCGGAGCGCTGTGAGGCGAAATCCATATGGGGGGCCAGCTGTGCGCGGGGCTGGGGGTGTGCTCAGCGCACTTCTGGTGGCTGGACTGCTGGGGGGCGTTCCCGCAGCAGCCGTCGAGCCCGCGAATACGGTGCGAGCCGGCGCGGAGCTGGTGTCGGGAGGGGCCGAGGCGCGGGTCGCTCGGGAGCGGGCCGTGGAGTCCGGCGAGCGGGTTGAGGTGGAGGGGGAGCGCACGGAGTACGCGTCGACCTTCGCCAATCCGGACGGCTTCACGTTCACGTGGGAACAGGCGACGGTGCCGGTTCGGGTGAGCACTTCCGGCGGAAGCTGGGTGACGCCGGATGCGACGCTGGAGGTTCGTCCGGACGGACGGGTGGGACCCAAGGCCGCCGTGGTGGACCTCCGCTTCTCCGGGGGTGGCGACGGCGCGGACCTGGTCACGATCACCAGGAATGGCCGGTCTCTGGGACTCGGCCGGCCGGGTGCGCTGCCGAAGCCGGTTCTCGACGGTGACAGCGCCGTCTACGGGGATGTGCTGCCAGGTGTCGACCTGCGGATGACCGCCACGGCGGACAGTTTCCGCGAACTGCTGGTGGTCAAGTCGCCGGAGGCCGCAGCCAATCCCCAGCTGCGCCGGATGGAATTCTCGATCCGAACCGACGGGCTGACCGTACGGCAGGGTGCGGGCGGCAGTATGACGGCCGTGGACGAGAACGCGAACGTTGTTTTCTCCGCACCGCCGGCATTGATGTGGGATTCGGGCCATGGCGCGCCCGTCAAGGACGCCGGCGGGGCACCGGAGACGGGGGTTCCGCCGCGTGGCGCGGAGCCTGATCCGGTGAACGGCCCGGTGGATGGGGCGGCTTCGGCGGTGCTGCCGATCGAGGTCGGCGGGAATGCCCTGGTGGTGACGCCGGACGTGGGAATGCTGGGGGAGACGGACGAAGCCGTGTTCCCGCTGTACATCGACCCGACGGTCGGGGTGGATGACACGGCTCGGACGCTGCTCAGGTCGGACGGCTATACCTCGTACAACTGGGGCAACGGGAGCGACAACCAGGGCGAGGGGATGGGCCGCTGCGGTACGTACAGCGGCTACTACTGCGGCCCGGACTACACGCAGCGGCTGTACTTCCAGTTCGCCCCGGACAAACTGGCCGGCAAAGTACTGGACGCGGCCACGCGGAGAACCGGACGTATCAGCGGACCGGCACCGACACCATCGTGGACGACGAGCTGAACGACGTGACCGTTCCGGTCGGCTTCTGGCAGTTCGGTCGTCTCGACGCCGGCGGGACGTTCACGGCCGTACGGTCCGACGAGGCCGCTTCGCTGGACACGGCGGTGCGACTGACCGGCGTCTTCGACTCTCCGTCGGGCACAGTCCAGCTCTTCCTCGCGGGGAACGAGATGGACGCGGGTGCCACGCACACCTACACCGCCACCTCGGGGTCCGGCGACTTCGCGGCGGGCAAGGGGTACGCGGCGGGTGACAGCGGTTGGGCTCATCACCTGCCCGGCCGGATCAACGACCTGCGGCTGTGGGTCGGCGCGGTGACCAGCCCTGCGGAGCTGGGAATCGGTACGGGCGCGTAAGCCCGAACCGAACGCTCCGGGGCGGAGCCGGTACGTGTCTCCGCCCCCGGAGCCCTGGACTCCCTTTCCGCATCTCTTTCCTGGTGCCGGTCGAACGGCGCGCGCTGTTCGACCCATGCCCACACACGGTCCATTCGTTCTTGCCCTGGGGGTTCGATCATGAGCAGACGTACGCATGCGCGAGCGAAACGAGGGGACCTGGCGCGTGCTGCCTGGTTCCCATGGCGGAGATCAGACCCGCCGAGATCTCGCATCGGGCAGCGGGGAGCACCTGTCACCGCGCTGTCCGTAACGGCGATTCTCCTGACCGGCCTCCTGCCGTTGGTCGGATTCGCGCCCGCCGCCGGAGCGACGGGTGGCCTGGGGCGACCGAACCTGCCCACGGCACGGTCCGGAGTGTTCCAGCAGACCGAGGAGGAGCGGCCGACTCAGGCGCGGGACGACGTCGCCCGCTCCGAGGCCGTCGACGCGGAGCGCGGCCGACGGGCCCGAGCCGAGCAGCAACACCGGAGGTGGCCCGACCCGGGGCGGCGGTCGGTCCGGATCGGCCTTTCCGGAAAGGCCGATCAGACCGTCGGCGGACTGCCCATCAGCGTCTCACCGGTCACGAGCGGTGGCGCCTCCGGTACCACCGACATCCAGGTGCTGGGTCAGACCCAGGCCGAGGCCGCCGGAGTGCGGGGTGTGCTGCTGTCAGCAGCGGCGGAACGACCCGGCAAGGCAGAGCTGCGGATGGGCTACGCCGACTTCGCCTCCGCCTACGGCGGCGGCTGGTCAGGCCGGCTGCGCCTGGTGGAGCTGCCGCCCTGCGCGCTGACAACACCGGAAAGAGCGGTGTGCCGGGCTCAGAGACCGCTGGACTCCCACAACGACATCGCCGGACAAGCGGTGTCGGCCACGGTTGACCTGGTTCAGGCGGGTACCGCCGCGGCGACGACTCCGGCGGTCACCGTGCTGGCACTGGTGGCGGCGGCCGGGGAATCGTCCTCCGGTTCGGGCAACTACGCGGCCACACCACTGTCCGCCTCCTCCACCTGGCAAGCGGGCAGCTCGTCCGGCTCCTTCGGCTGGTCGTACGGTCTGGATCTGCCTCCGGCCGCGGCGGGACCCACTCCGGTGCTGTCGCTGTCGTACGACTCGGGGAGCATCGACGGCCGGACGGCCTCCACGAACAACCAGGGCACCATGGTCGGCGAGGGCTTCGACCTGACCTCGTCGTACATCGAGCGCTCCTACGGGTCCTGCGACGACGACGGCCAGGACGGCAAATACGACCTGTGCTGGAAGTACGACAACGCGTCACTGGTCCTGAACGGCAAGTCCACCGAACTGGTCAAGGACGACACCACCGGTGTCTGGCGACTCAAGGACGACGACGCTTCCACGGTCACGCCCTCCAGAGGGGCGGCGAACGGCGACGACGACGGCGAGTACTGGACGGTCGTCACCGGCGACGGCACCAAGTACGTCTTCGGACTGAACAAACTGGACGGCGCGGGCACCGAGCGAACCAACTCGGTATGGACCGTGCCCGTCTTCGGGGACGACGCCGGAGAGCCCGGTTACACCAAGGGCAGCACCTACGCCGACCGCTGGCTGGAGCAGGCATGGCGGTGGAATCTCGACTACGTCGAGGACCTGCACGGTAACGCCACGACGTACTGGTACACCGTCGAGACCAATACCTACGCCCGCGACGGCGCCACCAAAGCCGACGCCGGCTACACCCGTGGCGGCTACCTGACCCAGATCCTCTACGGCCAGCGCAAGGGCGCACTGTTCACCGGCAACAGCGCATCCGACAAGGTCACCTTCGACTACGCGGAGCGGTGCACGGCGTCGGACTGCTCCTCGCTGACCAAGAACACCGCCCACAACTGGCCTGATGTCCCGTTCGACTCCATCTGCGCGTCCGGGGCGGATGACTGCAAGGCGACCAGTCCGTCGTTCTTCACCCGCAAGCGGCTGACCGGTGTGAACACGCTCGCCTGGTCGGCCGCCGACACGAAGTACGCCGCGGTGGACTCCTGGGCGCTGGCACAGGCATACCAGGATCCGGGCGACATCGGAGACAGCTCGGACCAGGTCCTCACCCTCACCTCGATCCAGCACACCGGCAAGAACGGCACCGCCGTATCGCTGAACCCGGTGAAGTTCACCTACAAGATGCTGCCCAACCGGGTCGACGGCCAGGACCACATCCTGCCGCTCACCCGCCCCAGGATCTACGAGATCACCTCGGAGACCGGCGGTATCACGTCGGTCACCTTCTCCCCGCCGGAGTGCGTGCGGGGGAGCAGCCTGCCGGCCGAGGACAGCAACACCGGCCCCTGCTACCCGCAGTACTGGCACATCAACGGCGCGAAGGAGGCGTCGATCGACTGGTTCCACAAGTACCGCGTCACGACGGTGCTCTCCTCCGACCCCACCGGCCACAGCGACGCGGTGGAGACCACCTACACCTACTCCGGGCCGGCCTGGCACTACAACGACTCACCCTTCGTACCGACCGGTGAGCGCACCTGGTCGGTCTGGCGCGGCTACCGCCAGGTCACCACGCTCATGGGCACCGGACCGAACCAGTCCAGGACGGTCGCGCTCTATCTCCAGGGCATGGACGGGGACCGCAAGAAGGACGGCGGCAAGCGCTCGGTCAGTGTCCCCGGCATCAGCTTCACCGGCCTGAGCGTGGCCGACCAGAAGGACAGCGAACCGTACGCCGGGATGCCGCGCGAGCAGGTCACCTACAACGGAACCACGCCGATCGGCGTGACCGTCAACGATCCGTGGTCGAAGAAGACCGCGACCCAGCACAAGTCCTACGCGGACACCGAGTCGTACTACCTCCGCACGGCCCGCAGCTACGCACACACCTACCTGACGGCCAAGGCCGCCTGGCGTACCACCATGTCGGAGACCACCCGGTTCGACGACTACGGCATGCCCGAGCTGGTCTTCAACGCGGGGGACACCGCCGTCACCGGTGACGAGACCTGCACGCGCGCCTGGTTCGCGCGCAACGCGGCCCTGGGTCTCATCTCCCTGACTTCCCGGACCCGCGTGGTGGGCCGGGCCTGCACCACGGCCGAGACCGACCTGAATCTGCCGACCACCGCCGCCACCCGTGGTGACGTCCTCTCCGACACCGCGGTCGTCTACGACAGTGCCGGGGCCACCACATGGACCGCGTCCCAGAGCCCGACCAAGGGCGAGCCGACCTGGACGGGCCGGGCCTCCGCCTACCCGGCCACCGCCACCGGCGGCGAGCGCAACCCGACCACGTGGCAGACCACCGCCAAGAAGATGACGTACGACACCCTCGGCCGCCCACTGTCGGTGACCGACGACAAGGACAACCCCACCTCCACCGCCTATGCTCCCGCCGCTGCCGGCCCGCTGACCCGCACCGCGGTCACGAACGCCATGACCCAGCGCGTGGTGACCGACGTCGACTTCGCACGCGGCCTCACGGTCCGGGTCACCGACGCCAACAACAAGCGGACCGACACCGCCTACGACGCGCTCGGCCGCACCACAGCCATATGGCTGCCCAACCGCGACCGGGCCGCCACCCAGAGTGCCAACTACACCTTCGCCTACCACGAGGACACCGATAAACCCTCCTGGGTGTCCACCTCCAGCATCCACACCGATACCACCTACAACACCTCGTACGACTTCTACGACGCACTGCAGCGGCCGCTGCAGACCCAGTCCCCCGCCGCCGGCGGTGGACGACTGCTGACCGACACCCGCTACGACAGCCGCGGCCTGGCGTACCAGACCTATGCGGAGGCGTACGACTCCACCAGAGCCCCCAACGGCGCCTATACGCGGATCGAAAACGGCGGCGCACCCAAGCAGACCGGGACCACCTTCGACGGAGCCGGCCGACCGGTCACCTCAAGCCTGTACGTCTTCGGCGTCAAGCAGTGCACCACGAGCGCCAGTTACACAGGTGACTCCACCGCCACCACCGCCCTGGACGGCGGTTCGGCCACCCGTGTCATCACCGATGCCCTCGGCCGGACCACCGAGCGCCGTGAGTACGCCAGTACCTCCCCGGACGACAAGGAGTACGGAGCCGCCGGAGGGGCCGCCTACACCTTCACCGCCCACACCTACACCCGCGACGGCCTCCAGGACACCCTCACCGGCCCGGACAAGGCCCGCTGGTCCTACGGCTACGACCTCTTCGGCCGCCTGACCAGCAGCACCGACCCCGGCACCGGCACCACCACCACCGCCTACACCTCCCTGGACCAGGTCGACTGGACCCGGGACGCGGCCGGCAAGACCCTCGCCCACACCTACGACGTACTGGGCCGTCAGACAGCCCAGTACTCCTCCACCACCAAGGACTCCACCACTCAGCTCGCGGGATGGTCCTACGACAGCTTGGCCAAGGGCCGGCTCGACAGCTCCACGCGCTATGACGGCGGCAAGGCTGTCACCACCAGGGTCACCGCGTACGACAGCCTCTACCGAGCCACCGGAACCCAGCTCACCCTGCCCGCCGACGACCCTCTGGTCACTTCCAAGGCGGTCACCTCTCCTCTCACCTTCACCTCTTACTACAACGTCGACGGCACCCAGCAGTCCTCCTCCCAGCCCGCTGCCGGCGGGCTCGGTGCCGAGACGATCACCACGGACCACGACAACCTCGGACTGCCCACAGCCGTCCGCAACGGCACCGGCACCAGCTACCTCCTGGGCGCCGACTACTCGCCCACCGGTCAGCCCTGGCAGCTCTCCCTGGGCACGTCCGCCGCTCCGACGGCCAAGAAGGCCTACCTCACCAACGAGTACCAGGCCGGCACCGACCGCCTGGTGACCTCCCTGGCCACCGACCAGACCCACGACTACAAGCTGCAGCAGCTCAGCTACACCTACGACGACGCCGGTGATGTCACCTCCCTCACCGACCTCGCCCGGCCCCTCGGTGGCATCGAAGCCGACAACCAGTGCTTCGCCTACGACGGCTACCAGCGCCTCACCGAGGCCTGGACCCCGAAGAGCACCGACTGCTCCGCCGGCGGACGTACCACCGCCAACATCGGCGGCGCCGCCCCTTACTGGAGCAGCTGGACCTACGACGACGCCGGCCTGCGCACCACCCAGAAAGACAACACCGCCGGTACCACCACCCGTTACTGCTACGGAACCACCACCTTCAAGCAGCCTCACGCCCTCGCCGCCACCACCGCCGCGAGCACGTGTGACGGCGCGGCCAACACGTACGACTACGACCAGACCGGCAACACCACCAAACGCCCCGCCCCCGAAAACAGCACCGGTAGCGAAACCCTCACCTGGGACAGCGAAGGACACCTCAAGGCGCTCGCCGGCGGTGCCCCCACCACCGCGAGCACCAGCTACCTCTACGACGTCGACGGCTCGCTGCTGATCCGCCGTCCCGCCAACCCGACCGGCACCGGCGAAACGGTCCTGTACCTCGGTCCTACCGAAGTCCACCTCAACAACAACGGCACCAGCACCAGTACCTGGGCCCAGCGCTACTACACCGCTGCCGGTCAGAGCATCGCCCTGCGCAGCAACCAGAACGCGGCCGAGAAGGTCTCGTTCCTCGCGGGTGACAACCACGGCACCGCGGGCCTCGCCATCGAGGCTGCCACCCAGACCTACACGAAGCGATACACCACCCCCTACGGAGCCCCCCGGGGCGCCACCGCCGACGGCACCTGGCCCGACGACAAGCAGTTCCTCGGCAGACCCACCGACACCACCACCGGCCTCACCCACATCGGCGCCCGCGAATACGACCCCACCACCGGCCGATTCCTCAGCGTCGACCCCCTCCTCACCGTCGACCAGCACCAGTCCCTCAACGGCTACGCCTACGCCAACAACAACCCGACCACCCTCAGCGACCCAACGGGTCTGCGTCCGGACGGAATCTGCGGTTCGTCATCCGTTTGCAAGGACGCGAGCGGCCAGACCGTACACGAGAGCTTCTGGAGCACCAGCAAGGGCTGGGCTTATTCCTCGTACGACAACGTCCTGACCACCAAGAAAAACCCCACTACCTACTATGGCGGTAACAAGAAGGCCTTCCTCACCGACACTCTTAAGAGCAAGAGCGCGAAGCAGCGCATCACGGAGTCCGCTGAGCTCCTCGGCATGGTTCCCATCCTGGGAACCCCCGGAGATGTACTGGTAACCAGCATCCACATAGCTGCCGGAGACTGGGAATCCGTCAAATGGGATGCCGTCGGCTTCATTCCCGTAGGAGGCGACGCTCTCAAGTTCCTGCATCTCAAGAAACAGGCCGAGGCTGCCGAAGATCTGCTCCGCAGCTGCGCAAAGCACAGCTTCGCGACCGGCGCCGACGTCAAGATGAGTGATGGCAGTCACAAAGACATCGAAGACATCAAGATCGGTGACAAGGTCCTTGCCACCGACCCGGTAACCGGAGAAACCGAACCCCGGGCCGTCCAAGCAGTGATCGTCACCGATCACGACAAGGACTTCACCGACCTCACCATCCAAACGGGGACGACCAGGGCAGCCATCACCGCGACGGACACCCACCCCTTCTGGGTTATCAGTGAAGGTCGCTGGGTCAACGCTGGTGACATCCATCCCGGGATGACGCTCCGCAAGGACGACGGAACTGCAGTTCCCGTCGTGTCGATCCGCCACTTCCACAAAAAGCAGCGCACTTACGACCTCACTGTCGAGGGCATCCACACGTACTATGTACTCGCTGGTCAGACGCCGGTCCTCGTTCACAACAGCAACTGTGATGTCCCATCCGGCTCTCTCCAAGGGGAAAAGCTCGCGCAAAAGTTGCGGCTGGAGTCAGCGAACTCGCCCTTCGCCGAGAGTGGCCAGCTAACACCTGATGCGATCTCCGGTTCCAGATTGGCGATGCCGGGAACGAAAATGGGGAACAAGGGACTTCAAGCTCGATTCGCAGAACGCGGAGGTGCTTCACAATGGGGCAAGTACAGTACCGAGACGCATCAAAGCCCGTACGGTGATTATCAAGTGCACTACTACATGAACCGAGTATCTGGCGAGGTCATGTACGACTACGACTACAAGGTAGTCATGAACCGCAGGGGGAGCGCCCCGTGAAAGTGAGGTTCACCGGCGTCGAAGGTCACGAGCAGAGCGTTCGCCAGGGGGCGGATGCCCTGCGTCAGGGACAGGTGTACGTAGTCCTTGAGGCGTACTGTCAGGCGGACGGACCGAACTACTTCAGGATCGAGTTCCGTAGAGGCGAACTTCCGCCCCTCTTTGACTCGCGACTCTTCGAAGTGGTTGATTCAGGGGTGCATTCATCGTGGACGGTATCCACTGAGTGGGACGGATCGCTCACAATGGCACCTGCTGCCTGGCAAGTTCCGGGGTTCTGGGAGGAATTCATGGATCATTTCCCCGGTGCGATCGAAATCTATGAGCTCGGCAGAGATGCCCTGATGGCGGGGTCTAAATAGCTAGAGCCTCCATTCTCGATTTCAGACCGGCGGCGAACGTGATTCGGTGCGATGTTGTGAGGCTCTGAGCGCACCGCCTCGCGGTGGCGATACTTCAATAGGTTGCGCCTATTTCTGCCAGCAAATCTGGAGCCCCGACGGGTGACGCCCGTCGGGGCTCCAGCGCTGTCTGACGGCAGTATTGATCAGAAACTCATGGGGTTCTCGTCCAGGGTGTAGCGGACGTGCGGGCCGCCGAAGTAGCCACGGACGATGTGCGGCTGCCGCTGGCGTCTGCGGCAGAACTGGCGGCCTCGGTGACAAGTGCGGCCTGGTTCCGGGCCCGGTGCTGTTCCGGCAGGCTGTGCTTGAGGTCGGCGTTGATCAGCTCGTCGGGGTTCAGCTCCGGCGAGTATGGCGGCAGGAAGTGCGGCTCGACATCGCCGGGGTGAGCGGCGAGCCAGTCGCGGACCTTCCTGGAGCGGTGCGCGGAGTGTCCGTCGACCTCGAGGTGGACCTTGTGTCGAAGTGGCCGGCGAGGCGGTCCAGGAAGCGGCACATCACCTCGGTGGTGAAGCTCTCGGTGAAGACCATGAAGTGCATCCGGCCTTTGGTGCTGATCGCCGACATGGCGTTCACCGAGAACCGGTTCCCGCTCCGCCACACCACGGGCGTCTTGCCCTTCTCGCCCCAGGTGCGGCCGTGACCTGGTCGGACCGGACACCGACCTGATCGGCAAACAGAACCTCGCCGCTGTCCCTCCTCGCCTTCGCACGGATCTCCGGCCAGGTCTCCTCGTGCCGACGCCGGGCAGTCTGCGGGTCCTGCTCGACAGCCCGCTTGTCCGGACGCTGGAACGACAGCACCCACCGCTCGAGGTACTTACCCACGCCCGACACGGTCAGCCGCACCCGGTACGGCTTCGCGATCAGCTCGCCCACCAGCCGGCGCGTCCACAACTGCCCGCCCAGCCCCATGTCACAGGGCTGGTGCTCGAGGACGGCCTGCCGCACCGCGGCCCGATCGACCTCGTCCAGCACCTGGTGCACACCGACCGGTTTGCCGCGGAGGCCGCATGACCAGCGCCCGCCGGCCGCCGGCCTGCCACTTCGCCCACCAGCCGTCCACCGCGTTCAACGACACCTCGAACATCGCCGCGACGTCCTCACTGTCCAGGCCCACCATCAACGCGGCCACCGCCCGCAGCCGCAGGTCCTCCTGCGCCGACGGCGGCAGATGCCGCGCGTCCCCCACCAGATCGCTCACACACCGCCAATGACCCAGAACCCCCGAACGCTTCGGATCAATAGACGGTCGCGGTGACGCCGGTGTGGGCGTGGCCGGGAAGTTCCTTGATCACGACGAGTTCGACGCCCCGCTCCAGAGCAGGGTGGCGGCGGCGTGCCGGAGGTCGTGGCAGTGGAGGCCGCGGAGCCCGGCCCGGTTGAGGACTCTGCCGAAGCGGCGGGTGAGCTTGGTGGGGCCGAGGGGGCGGCCGGTCGGGGTGCGAGGAGGAGCCCGCTGTTCGACCGGCTCGTCCTGCGGCTCGGCGTTCCTTCCCGGTGTTTCTGGAGGCATGGACTCGCTGAACGGCGCCGCCGCGGTCTCCTTCTGCACGGTCACGACAGGGGGTCGTCCCGAGAACTGGCGGCGGCTTCCGGAGGCCTGTTCGCAGCCGTGGGCGCGGCCGGCTGGGTATGGCTCAGAGCTGCTGGGCGGCGGCGATCCCCAGCGCCACGATGATCGTCACGACGACGAAGACGATCAGCCGCTGCCGCAGCAGCCGGGGATTGGCCGGCCGCAGACCGCCCGAGGTGGGCCTCGGGCGGTCGTTCTGACGGCTCCCGGTGCGCGCCGGGCCTCGCGGGGCCGGGGGGCGCGAGCCACCGGTACGCGCGGCCGAGCTCCCGCTCCGGGGAGCCTGCGGGCGGGAGCCGGCGGACGGTCCCGACGGGCCCGGTGCCCCTGGCGTACGACTCTGGGGGCCGCGCTCGACGGCCCGCTCCGTGTAACGCTCCGTCAGCCGCCCGGTCGGCGCCTCGTGCCCACCGCGTTCCCGCTGCGCGGGCGGGCGGCTCTCGATGAGGCCCTGGGCTTCCCGGGCGGCGATCTCCTTGAGTCGCATCGACAGTTGGAGCGTGCTGGGACGGTCCTCCGGGTCCTTGGCGAGACAGGCGCGCACCAGCGGGGCCAGAGCGTCCGGCACCCCGTACAGGTGAGCCTCCTCGTGCACCACGCGGTACAGCATGACCTCCGAACTTCCCTGTCCGAACGGGGAGTCGGCGGTCGCGGCGTACGCCAGGGTGGCACCCAGCGAGAACACGTCCGTGGCCGGCGTCACCGCCACGCCCCGCACCTGCTCGGGTGCGAGGAAGCCGGGCGACCCGACCGCCGTACCGACATGCGTCAGCGTGCTCGCGCCGGTCGCCCAGGCGATGCCGAAGTCGATGATGCGCGGGCCTTTGGGAGAGAGCAGGATGTTCGACGGCTTCAGATCGCGGTGGACGACCCCGGCCTCGTGCACGGCCACCAGGCCCTCCGACAGCGCGGCACCGACCGAGGCCACCTCGGCCGCGGAGAGCGGACCCTCCTCGGCGACCTTGTCGTGCAGCGAGGGCCCCGGTACGTACTGCGTGGCGAACCACGGCCGGTCGGCGTCGAGATCCGCCGCCACCAGCCGTGCCGTACAACCGCCCCGGATCCGCCGCGCCGCCGAGACCTCGCGGGCGAACCGCGACCGGAATTCCTGATCCTCCGCCAGGTCCGGCCTGATCACCTTCAGCGCGACGCGCTGGCCGCGCCGGTCGGAACCCAGGTAGACGACACCCATGCCGCCCGCGCCCAGCCGCCGGTGAAGCCTGAACGAGCCGACGACACGCGGGTCCTCGCGCCGGAGCCGCATCATCGCCATGTCCATCCCCGCTGCCCGGTCGTCCGTGTGACGTGGCACAGCTTACGTACCCGCGCCCCGGTGTGCTCATAGGCCGCGCCCTCGCGTTCCGACCGATTGTCAGTGCTGGGTACGAAAATTGAGGAGTGGTCAGGGGCAGACGGATCCGGTTCGGTCTGAGCCGTGCCAGATCTCAAGGGTCGCTCCCAGAAGGGGGATTGGTTCGTGAAGGGTGACCGTGCGGAGACCGTGGTGGACGCGGGTGACCCGACCCGCGCCTGCGAGGTGGTGGCGAGCCGAGCGGGCCGCCGGGTGGAGACGGCGGTGCGCCGGGGAGCTGTGGAAGTGAGCGAAGTCACCAGCAGCGGATCGGTGGTCAGGACGGCCCACCCCGGGGGGCGAACCGAGCCCCTGAGGCTTCTCGGGGCGTTCCCTCCGGCAGGCCCCGGTGGGCTCACCTGACGTGGCCGAGGACCGACTCTCCACCCAGGGGAGTAGCCGCGGGGTGGCGGCTCATCCTCCGGGAGGCCCGGTAATCGGTACGCGGGCATGACGCCCGGGGCCCGCCGTGTCCCTAGGGTGGAGACAAGCGGCGGGTGCAGCACTCGTCCCCCGAGGCCAGACGCTCGCCGCTGTCGGACAGAACAGGGGAGGGACCATGGCGGACATGGCATCGCGGGCAGTGATCCGCGCTCAGGGACACAAGGCGTTCGCCGCTTTCGGTGGCCGCCGGTCCGGGACCCGCCACCCCCTGGTGGCGACCGCCATGGTCCTTCCTCTGGCGGCACTGCTCGTGGTCGTCTTCGGCGGCTGGGACGCGGTGGTCACCCAAGCGTCGTCCGTGGGCCTGATGCTGGGGCGCTGAGCGGCGCCCCGGACCCGGAGAGCGGTCCGGGTCAGGGACATCCGGCCGACAGCCCCGTGGGGACGGGGGTGCGGCGGACGGCAGCGTATGGCCGGTCAGCTGGGGAGCTGACCGGCCATCGCGCTGTCCGGGCCGCCCCGCCACCGCCCGCCCGCCACAACCGCCGCCCGCCACCGCCCCGCCCGCCGCCGACCGTGAACGGCGGGCTCCCGGCCCCCGCTCCGGCCCCCACTCCCGGCCCCACTCCCCGCTCCTGGCCCCCGCCCCCCTCCCCGCCACTCCTCGCTCCCGCCCGCGCGGCGCGAACGGACCGCCGCTCCGGCCCGTGCCGGGCGGCCCAGGCGCGCATGCCGCGACGCCACCGGGTTACGCTCCCGCCCGGACATCTCGCATCCGGGGGACCAACGTGACCGCAGCCATTGTTCCGGTGCTCCGTGCCGTCGCTCGGGAAGCCGCTCATCCGGCCCCGGATTCGCCGCACTGCCGGGGCTGCGGCCGGGAGGAAGCCGTCCTGGCCGACCGGGCCGACGGCGTCGTCGTACGGCACGGCGAGGTCGTCGCCAAGGTGCACGCGGACGGTACGGACCCGGCCGGTCACCGCGCCAGGCTCGCCGTCGCCGCGCGGCCCCGGCTCGCCGGGATCCTGCTGCCGCCGCTTCCGACGACGACCGAGCAGGTCCACGGGCGGCCCGTCACCGCCTGGCCCTACGGCACGCCGGTCGACCCCGCCGACCCCGGCGCCGCCCCCTGGGAGGAGGCCGGGGCGCTCATCGCCCGGCTGCACACCGTCCCGCTCGGCACGCTCCCGGCCGCGCTCCCCGCCATGCGCGGGCCCGCCAAGGCCGCCCTTGCCGTCGCCCGGATGCGGGCCGCCGGCCACCACCGCGCCGCCGGTCCCGTACTGCGCGCCTGGGAGCGGCTCCCCGCCTGGGCCCGTGACGAGGCGCCCGCACCGGGACCCGGCGCCCTGTGCCACGGTGACCTGCATCTGGGCCAGCTCGTCCGCCACCCGGCTCCGGACGGCCCCTGGCTGCTCATCGACGTGGACGACCTCGGGGCCGGAGAGCCCACCTGGGACTTGGCACGCCCCGCCGCCTGGTACGCGGCCGGTCTGCTGCCCCCGGAGGACTGGCAGGCGTTCCTCGGCGGCTACCGCCGCGCGCACGGTCCCGCCGTACCCGCCGAAGGCGATCCCTGGCCCCAACTGGACGTCGCCGCCCGCGCTCTCACCGTGCAGGCCGGAGCGCTCGCCATCGCCAAATCCACCGCCGAAGGCCGGGAACTCGATGACGCCGAGCTGCTGATGATCGACTCGTGTGCCCGCATCGGCGCCCTCGCAACCGAGTTGGCGTCCGAGGCGTCGTCGTAGGGTGAACCGACAGTCGCCGGGACCGCGTTCCGGTGACGCCGGGCCCAACGGCGAGGAGCTGAACCAAACATGCAGTGTCCCAAGTGCCACGCACCGATGCACACGTACAACCGCAACGGCGTCCAGATCGAGCAGTGCAGCGGTTGCCGGGGAATCTTCCTCGACTACGGCGAGCTGGAGGCCCTGACCCGCCTGGAGTCGCAGTGGGTCCAGCCGGGCCCGCCCGTGCCTCCGGCCCCCCAGGCCTACCCGGCCGCGCCCGCCTGGGGCGCCCCGCAGCACGGCGGTCACCACGGCGGCCACGGCGGGCATCACGGCGGGCACCGCCGGCAGAGCTTCGGCCGGATGCTCTTCTCCTCCTGAGCCCCAGGCGCCCCGGGGCCCCGTGCGCCCCGGGGTATCCAGCGGTCCCCAGCAGTCCGGAGGACCGTCCGGAGCTGTCCGGAGAGGGGCCCGGGCGTCCGGGCATACGACAAAGCCCCCGGTCGTGATGTCGACCAGGGGCTTCGTGATGGTGCGCGATACTGGGATTGAACCAGTGACCTCTTCCGTGTCAGGGAAGCGCTCTCCCGCTGAGCTAATCGCGCGGGGGTCGTGCGGGTGCTGCGACTACGTGGTGCCGGGACTACGGGTACTGCTCTGCGTTACTGCGTGCGCGATACTGGGATTGAACCAGTGACCTCTTCCGTGTCAGGGAAGCGCTCTCCCGCTGAGCTAATCGCGCGGGGGATCCTCGCGGATCCGGTGGACGATACTGGGATTGAACCAGTGACCTCTTCCGTGTCAGGGAAGCGCTCTCCCGCTGAGCTAATCGTCCTTGGAGGTGGAGACGGGATTTGAACCCGTGTAGACGGCTTTGCAGGCCGTTGCCTCGCCTCTCGGCCACTCCACCAGGAGTGTGGGGGTCGGGAAAGATCCCCCACCTTCTCGAGCGGACGACGAGATTCGAACTCGCGACCCTCACCTTGGCAAGGTGATGCTCTACCAACTGAGCTACGTCCGCCTGTCGTTTCCCGGCCACTCTGTGCGGTCGGCGACGTGTTGAACTCTAGCGGATTCCCGGGCCAGTACAAAAACGCGTTTGCGCAGCGTGCTGGGATGCGTTGGTGCCGCGTTCAGGTCACGTCGGTCCAAGAGCTCCTGTTCTAGACTCGCAACTGTGCACGACCTCGCTCCTTTGGCCCGCTTCGGCGGCCTCGTCGCCTCGGGTCTCCGGGACGTCACCCATGATCCCGAGGCCCTCGATTCCGCCGGCTTCTGGGCCGTCGCCGCGGACTTCGAAGGCCGCCTCACCTGCGCCCGCTTCGACGACGTACGCACCGAACCGGTGCCCGCGCCGGTCCCGGGGCAGTGGCGCGGACCGCATCCCGACGACTGGACGTCCTCCCTCGACCGCGCCGCGTACACCGCGGGCGTACGCCGCATCCGCGAGCACATCGCGGCGGGCGATGTCTACCAGGTGAACCTCTGCCGCGTACTGACCGCGCCGCTGCCCGACCCGGCCGCGGCCGACGTCGACGCGCTGACCGCCCTGCTCGCCCGCGACAACCCCGCCCCCTACGCGGGCACGATCCGGCTGCCCGGGCACGGGGTGGAGATCGCCACCGCCTCACCCGAGCTGTTCCTGCGGCGGGACGGCCGCACCGTGGAATCCGGGCCCATCAAGGGGACCGCCCTCACCGCGGCGGACTTCCTGGAGAAGGACCGTGCCGAGAACGTCATGATCGTGGACCTCGTCCGCAACGACCTCGGCCGCGTCTGCGCCACCGGATCCGTGACGGTCCCCGCGCTCTGCGCGGTCGAGGCCCACCCGGGGCTCGTCCATTTCGTCTCGACCGTACGGGGCGAACTCACCGGGTCGGCGGGCTGGCCGGAGCTGCTGCCCGCCACGTTCCCGCCCGGGTCCGTCACCGGCGCCCCCAAGTCCAGCGCGCTGACGATCATCGAAGCGCTGGAGACGGCTCCCCGGGGCCCCTACTGCGGCGGCATCGGCTGGGTCGACGCCGACCGGCGTACGGCGGCGCTGGCCGTCGGCATCCGGACCTTCTGGATCGACCGGAGCGAGACACCGGGACCCGTCCTGCGGTTCGGGGCCGGCGCCGGGATCACCTGGGGCTCCGACCCCGACGGCGAGTGGGCGGAGACCGAGCTCAAGGCGGCGAGGCTGCTCGCGATAGCGTCGGGTGTGTACGAGGCGAGCGGAAGGAGCGCGTAGATGAGCATCTGGGTCAATGGCGGGCTGGAGACGGCCGGAACCGCCCGGGTGTCCGTGTTCGACCACGGACTGACCGTCGGCGACGGCATCTTCGAGACGGTCAAGGCGGTGCGGGGCCGGCCCTTCGCCCTCACCCGCCACCTGGACCGGCTGACCCGCTCGGCGCGCGGACTCGGCCTGCCCGAGCCCGACCTCGACGAGGTACGCCGCGCCTGTACGGCCGTCCTCGACGCCAATCCGATGGAACTGGGCCGGCTGCGCATCACGTACACCGGCGGGGTCTCTCCCCTCGGCTCCGACCGGGGCGACGCCGCACCCACGCTGGTCGTGGCCGTCGGCCGGACGACGCGCCGCCCCGACACCACCGCCGCCGTCACCGTCCCCTGGACGCGGAACGAACGCGGCGCGCTGACCGGGCTCAAGACCACCTCGTACGCGGAGAACGTCGTCGCTCTCGCCCGCGCGCACGAGCGCGGCGCCTCCGAGGCACTCTTCGCCAACACCGTCGGACAGCTCTGCGAGGGCACCGGCTCCAACGTCTTCGTCGTCCTCGACGGGGAACTGCACACCCCACCCGTCTCCTCCGGCTGCCTGGCCGGCATCACCCGCGCCCTCGCCGTCGAGTGGTCCGGGGCCCGCGAGAGCGACCTGCCGCTCGATGCCCTGCGGCGCGCGGACGAGATTTTCCTGACCTCGACCCTGCGCGACGTCCAGGCGGTTCACCGCGTGGACGACCGTGAACTGGCGGACGTCCCCGGGCCCGTGACGGCCAAGGCGATGCGCGTCTTCGACGAACGGGCCGGCGCCGACCTCGACCCGTGAACCGGCCGGAAACCGGATGACGCGAGCACGCACGGTGGGTAGAACTTCCCTGATGACCACCACCCTGCGGCCGACCGGGCCGCTCCAGCGCACTGCCGACGGCACCCTGTCACGCTCCTACGAGGTCCGCGTGAACAGCCGTCCCGTCGGAACGATCGACCTGGGCACGGATCCCGGCTTCGGCCCCACCGCCGGGATGCTCCACGCTCTGTGGATCGACGGACCCGACCGGCGGCGCGGCCGCGCCACGGTCGCCGCACTCGCCGCCGAGGAGGTACTGCGCGGCTGGGGCTGCACCCAGGTCCTGGCATCCGTGCCCGCCGGGTCCGGTCCGGCGCTGCGCATGCTGGAATCCCTCGGCTACACCGAACGCAGCCGCAACATGGACAAGGAACTGCCGCCCGAGCCCCCCGCGCTCCCGGGGGGCGTCCAGGGCCGGTCCATGAACGAGACGGAGTTCCAGGAGTGGCTGGCCGCCTCGTGCGACGGCTACGCACGGAGCTGGATCGACCGGGGGGTGCCCCCGGAGCAGGCCCGCGCCAAGTCCGAGGCGAGCCACCGGGCAGACCTCCCCGACGGGCTCGCCACCCCCGGGGTCTCGATGAACGTGCTCGTCCACGAAGGACGGGTGGTGGGCCATGTCTGGCTCGCGGGCCGCGAGGTACGCCCCGGCGAGCGGGGTGCGTACGTCTACGACGTGGCGGTCGCCGACGGCCGGCGCGGCAAGGGCTACGGCCGCGCGCTCATGCTGCTCGCCGAGCGGATCGCCCTGGAGTCCGGCCACACCCTGCTGGGCCTGCACGTCTTCGCGGACAACACTCCGGCCGTACGGCTGTACGAGTCGCTCGGCTTCGCGACGACCCACCACCACTTCTACAAGCGGCTGGTCTGAGGTCCGGGCCTACGCGCCGTCGTCCGCCAGCAGGCGGTCGGCGATCTCCTCGATGCGCTCCCGCAGCCCCTCCTGGCTCCGGCCGCCGTCGAGCCGTTCGCCGTCGATGACGTACGTGGGCGTGCCGGTCACCCCGATGGCTTTGCCCTCGGCCTGGTCGGCGTCGACGATCAGCAGGTGCCGCCCGTCGATCAGCGCGGTGTCGAACTCCTCGGCGTCCAGGCCGAGATCGCGCGCGATCCGCAGCAGGACGGGCTCGCCCCCGGCGGCGAGCTCCTCGGTACGGGCCAGCACGGCCTCCACGTACGGCCAGCCCTGCCCCTGGTCGACGGCCTCCTCGGCGGCCTGCGCGGCGGCGTACGCGTGCCGGTGCTTCTCCAGGGGGAAGTGCCGGAGCCGCAGCTCCAGCCGGTCCCCGTAGCGGGCGCGCAGGGCGCGCACGTCGTCCAGGGCGCTGTGGCAGTCGGAGCACTGGAGCTCGCACCAGAGGTCGAGGACGACGGGGCGGGTGGTGGTGGAGTCGTTCATGGGTCCAGTCTTCCAGCACGCCAGGTCCCGCCCGACCGGGACCTCGTCCGGGCGCACCCGGCCGACCGGGACCTGGGGAGGATGCCGTCCCGGAGATGTCCCCCAGATGTCCCGGGGCGGGGACGGGCCCGTGGCCCCGAGCCCGCCGGGAGGTGCACGATGGAGAAGAGAGGCGTTCGACCACGACGCCATGAGGTGCTGTGCCTGGAGGACCTGATGATTGCCGAGACCATTGGCGCGGCGCTGTCAGCGGCGGGCCTGGGCGTCGCCGCGATCACGGCGTACCGCAAGCGTTTCCTCGCCGCCGCGCGGATCACCGCCTACGCGCTGGTGCCGATCGCGCTGGTGATGACGGGCATCGTGAAGTGGGCCGCCCATACGGCGTTCTCCCCGGTGGCCTGGGCGGGCTTCGGGGTGCTCGCGATCGCCTGGCTGCTCTTCCTGACCACCCGCGCGCTGGAGCGGCGCGGCGGCCGGAGCCGCAAGGAGCGCAAGGCGGCCGAGAAGGCGGCCCGGCGGGGTGTCGTCGAGCCCGCGGCGTCCGTGCCCTCGCTCGGCCCGGGCACCGGGCAGGCCGCGCGGCCGAAGGCCGAGCCGGAGCCGGCGCGGTCCGGCGACGACTTCCGGGACATCGAGGCCATCCTGAAGAAGCACGGCATCTGAGGCGGGCACGGCCTCCAGGACGGGCGCGGCGCCCGGCTACGGCCCCGGCGCGCGAACCGCCCGGGCACCCTTGCAGGTCAGCGCGGCTCCAGCAGGGTTTCCGGGTCTTTTTCCACGGAATATGATGAACTCCCGCCCGGAAGGTGCCGATTGGTCATGGGCCGGGTTCGAGGTAGGCCATCATCGCCCCGAGATGCTCGATACCTCCCGGGGCGACCCCCCCGTACCCACCGATGAGCAGCGCGGTTGTCTTTTCGCGCTCTCCCAGCCGCCGTTGATGATCTTCCTGGCGGTGATCGGCTCGCTGCTGCTGATGGCGGCGGTGCACGACATGTTCCTGCTGTGAGGGTCAGCCGGCCGCTTCCTTGCGGCGGGCCCGGTACGCGGCCACATGCAGACGGTTGCCGCAGGTCCGGCTGGAGCAGTACCTGCGCGACCGGTTGCGCGACAGGTCGACGAACGCGCGCCCGCAGTCCGGGGCCTCGCAGCGCCGCAGCCGCTCCTGCTCGCCCGCCACGACCATGAAGGCCAGTGCCATGCCGCAGTCGGCGGCCAGATGATCGGCGACGGAGGCACCCGGCGCGAAGTAGTGGACATGCCAGTCGTAGCCGTCGTGGTCGGTCAGCTGCGGGGTCGTCCCGGCCGCCGCCACCAGGCGGTTGATCAGATTGGCTGCGGTGGGGGCGTCCGGCGCGGCGAACACCTGCGTGAACCGGGTCCGTACGTCCATGACGGCGCGCAGGTCCCGGCTGCTCAGCTCACCCACGCCGCTGATGCTGTGACCCCGCAGGAAGGCGTACAGCGCCCTGACATCCGCCAAGCCGTCGCCGGTGTCGGCGCCCGGATCGTATTCCGGCGCGGTGTTCACCAGATCGACGACGGTCTCGAGCGCATTCCGGGTGTCGTGGGGAATCAGCACCATCCGCTCCCTGGCCCGCCACGGGCCTGGTGCCCGCGTCATTCCGCTGACTTTAGACGGACCGGCTGTCGGGAGGCGGCGCCGGGCTGCCGGTCGGCCGGCGGCTGCCCGGCGGGCAGTGGCGGGGGAACGCACCGGCGCCGTCGCCGCGGTGGATTCCGCGGCTCCGGCGCCGGTGTGCTCCGTATGCGATTGTCCGCACGGCGCCGTCTCCCCGAGTCGGACGGCGCCGAGCAGCCCTTTGCCTGGCTCAGCTCTCGGCCAGGATGTGGGAGAGCTCCGTGTCGAGATCGAAGTGACGATGCTCGGTGCCGGGTGGCACCGCGGCGTCGGTCCGCTTGAGGAACGACTCCAGAGCCCGCGCCGGGGCTTCGAGCAGGGCTTCGCCCTCCGGGGAACTCAGAGCGATGCAGACGACGCCCTGACCGTGACTGCGGGACGGCCAGACTCGGACGTCGCCGGTGCCGGTGGGCCGGTGCAGCCCCTCGGCGAGAAGGTCGCGGGCGAAGACCCACTCGACCGTCTCCTCGGCTCCGGTGTGGAAGGTGGCGTGCACGGCGTAAGGATCGGCCGTGTCATACCGCAGGCCCGCGGGTACAGGCAGTGATGACTCGCTCGATACAACGAGGCGCAGGTGCAGCTCGCAGCTGACCGTGGTGTTCATAAGCGCCAGGGCCTTTCGCTCAGTGTGCGCTCGGGGATTCGCACGTCGGCGAAATCGACATGCCACCTACGGTGCCGTTGTAAACCCCTCTGCCCTTTTTGTGGGCCTTCAAGTAGCTCGTATGGCGGTGTCCGACTTCGGGCCATACGGCCATACCGGTGATGGGGCCGAATCCGGTACGTTGGTGCCCATGCATGCGGAGAGTGACCAGCGGGGGCGTGTCGTCGTGGCGGATGGCGCGACGACCATCACGGCGACCGGAGAGCCGGTGCCGGAACGGGCGCTGGGCTCACGCGCGCCCGAATTCATCAAGTCTTCCGGGCCCCTTCACCTGACCTGGAAGATCGGCGTCTTCCTCGTCGGTCTCGCGATCGTGGGGATAGGCATCGTCCTGATCCCGCTGCCGGGCCCCGGCTGGCTCGTGGTCTTCGGCGGAATGGCGGTCTGGGCGACCGAGTTCGTCTGGGCCCAGCTGGTTCTCCGCTGGACGAAGCGCAAGGTCAGCGAGGCGGCCCAGAAAGCCCTCGACCCCAGGGTCAGGCGGCGGAACGTCATCCTCGCCACCATCGGCCTGCTGATCCTCGCCGTACTGGCCGGTCTCTACGTCTGGAAGTTCGGACTGGCAATGCCCTGGAAGGTCACCCGATGACCCGGCGCACGTTCCGGTGAGCCTCCCGGCGCGCGTCGGGCGACGGCCCTGACATGGGGTAATGTTTGCGGTGCGCCCGGGCGATTAGCTCAGTGGGAGAGCGCTTCGTTCACACCGAAGAGGTCACTGGTTCGAACCCAGTATCGCCCACCCGGAATCGAGGCCCCGAAGACCGCACAGGTCTTCGGGGCCTCGGTCGTTTTCCCACCCCGGCCGTGCCCCCCGCCGGGGCCGGCGCGTTCCGCGCCGGGTCAGCGCATCCGGCCCAGGGTCCTGCGCAGCTTGCGGGCGTCCCGCAGGCGCTGTTCGTACGTCGCGCCCACCACCAGGAGCAGCAGCCCGGCGAGGGCAGGCGGCAGCCAGCGCGGCAGCGCGCCCACGGCCTGCACGACGTACGGGGCGAGCTCGTGCAGCCCGTCCAGGGCGAGGACCGCGCCGCCCAGCAGCAGGGGAGCGAGCAGCCTCAGCCGGGCGCCGACGAGCGTGACGGCCAGGGCGGCGAGCCCCAGCAGCAGCGGCCTCGTCCCGTGCGCGTCCCCCCACGCGGCCAGCAGGCTCGGCAGCAGCGTCGCGGCGAGACCGGGGCCGTACGCCGTCCACGAGGACGCGTCCGGGTCGCGCCGGCGCCGCAGCGCCCCCACGGCGAGCGCCAGGACCGTCACCGGCAGCGTGTACGCCTCCGGTCCGGCCGCGCCGGAAGCGGCGAGCCGGACCCAGGCCGCCAGTACGAAGAGCGTCGCGGCCAGGTACCCGGCGACCGGACGCCGCTCGGCGCGTACCGCCGTACCCGCCGCGATCACCCCGCTCAGACCCAGCACCAGCGCGAGCGCGGACGCCCGCCCCGAGGCCAGCATCACCGCGAGCGGAACGGCCCCGGCGGCCGTGATTTCCAGGGGCAGGGCAACCGGACGGCCGCGCAGGCGGGCGGCCGGCACCGCCACGGCGGCGGGCACGGCGAGGACGGCCAGGGCCGCACCCTCCGCCGGCAGCCCCGCCGCGACCGGCACGGCCACCGCCAGAGCGGTCGCGTATCCGGCGGCCACGCACGCGAGCACCGCCCCCACGACCCGCGCCGACGGGCGTACGGTCACCGCCGCGACCACGGCGGCTCCGGCGAACAGGACCGTCAGCACCGCGAGCACGGTCACCGTCGCGGGCCGGGTGCCGAGGGACAGCAGCGCCACCCCGACCGACCCCACGGCCGCGCAGAGCAGCGCGGTGACGGCCGGCGCCGGGCCCGCCGAGCCGCGATGAAACGCGGCAGGCGCCAGGACGGCCGCCGTCAGGGCCAGCAGCAGCGCCGTCGCGGCCGGACGGCCCAGACCGAGCGCGAGCGGCAGTGTCAGGACGGCGGACCAGGTGAGTGCCAGAGCGCCGCACAGCGCCGGGGCGCGCCACGGCTTCCCCGCCGCGACCGGCACGGCGGCCGGCCACCGGTACGCCGTCGCCAGGGCCGCGGCCGCCGTCAGCAGGACCAGCGGCGCGGTCGTCCGCTCCGTCCACGGCAGGCCCATGACGAGCGCCGTACGCGGGCCGCCCGGGTCGCCCGCCCAGATCGACGGGATCAGCCGTACCCCGCTCAGGAGGGCCATGGCGACCGAGGGCAGGGCCCAGAGGACGGCCCCGGCCGTCACCGCCGCCGCCGCGCCGGTCAGGCCCCCGGCGACCGGGCGCGGCAGCCGGGCCCTTCCCGCCGTAGCCGTAGCCGTAGCCGTAGCCGTAGCCGCAGCCGAAGTCGCAGGCGCAGCCGCAGCCGAAGTCGCCACGACCGCCGACAGCACGAGACCGCACAGCAGATACCCGGGAACGGCCCAGCCGTCCGGCAGTGCCGCGCCCAGCACACCGCCGGCCCCGGCCACCGCCGCCAGGCCGGCCACGACCGCGCACGCGAGCCCGGCCCCCGTACCGGCATCCCGCCAGGCCGCGAACAGACCGAGGGCCGTCGCCGCCAGGAGCAGCACCCCGGGGCCCGTCGCGGCGAGCGGCGTCCCGGCCGACACGGACAGGGTGACTCCGGTCAGCAGCGCCGCGCCCCCGCTCACCCCGGCGGCGACCACGACCACGATTCCCACGGCCCGCCGCGTGGCCGCCGTGACCGACCGGGCGGCCACCGCGGCCGGAGCGGCGGTCAGCAGCAGGGCCCAGGCCGTCGTCAGCGCCGACGCCCCCGCCGCGAACGACCAGAGCACCAGCGGGAATTGGGCGACCACCACGGCCGCCGGGAGCGGAAGGCGCAGCCGGGGGAGCGCGACACCGTACCCGGCCCAGAGCGCGCCGAGCACGGCGGTGGCGCCCGCCGTGTAGCCGAGCGGGCCCGTCCCGGGCGGCGCCACCCGATACCCGGCGTACGCGTCGAGCACCGTCAGCAGCAGCCCCAGTGCGGCCACCGCCTCCGCCGTGGAGGCGAGTCCCCGGCGCGCCAGCGCCGCCGGGGCGGTGAGCGCCAGAGCGGTCACGGCGGTCAGCACCACCGCGCGGCCGCCGATTCCCAGCCGGCCCCAGCTGACCAGGGTGAAAGCGGTGGCGGCGACCGCCAGCAGGATCCCGCCGATGGTCAGCAGCGCGTTCTGCGCACCCGAGGCGGACGTCTCCGGACGGGGAAGGACGGGCGGCGCCGGTGGCGCGGGCCGGGTGAGCAGACCCACCAGATAGGACCGGCGGCTCAGCAACTGGGCTCTGCGGGCGTCGAGTCGCAGCAGCTCCCCGTCGAGGATCGCCAGCTCGCGGGCGGGCTGCGGAACATTCTCCATGGGAGCGAGTGTGGTCCGGGGCGCCCGGCCTGCCATCGGCTCAGGTACTCAGGTACGCAGCCGCCCTGGTGCTCAGGAGTGAGTACCCGGTATCCGGTTTGGAGGGAACCCGCCGGGCCTGTAAGGTTCAATCCGTTCCCGGGCGATTAGCTCAGTGGGAGAGCGCTTCGTTCACACCGAAGAGGTCACTGGTTCGAACCCAGTATCGCCCACCGGGAAAGGCCGGTCCGTCATCGACGGACCGGCTTTCGCGCGTTCCGGACCGGTGAATCAGGCTGCGGCGGCGGGCAGTTCGGGCCGCAGCGGCCACGCCGTGTCCACCGACTCCGCCGTCCCCTGCCGGGAGAACCACGCCTGCAGCCCGCGTGCCTGTGCCGCGTGCCAGACGGCCTGCTGCCGGTGCAGCTCGCCGGCGGTCAGCCGCTCCATCCGCGACGCGAAACGGCGGCCGACCGCCCGGACGACCTCCAGTGCCGCCAGCGCGTCCACCGCCGCGTCATGCGCCCCGTCCAGCTCCACCTCGTAGTGCGCACAGAGATCGGTGAGCCTGCGGCGGCCCTTGCGGTACCGGTCCAGATGCTTGTCCAGGACCCGGGGATCCAGCACGGACAGGGGCACCCCCTCCAGGGCCGCGGCCAGCGACGACGCCCGGTGGCGGCGCAGTTCACGGTCCAGGATCGTCAGATCGAACGGTGCGTTCATCACCACGAGGGGCCGGCCGGACCCGCACTGCTCGCCCAGCGCCCTGGCCATCTCCTCCACCGCGGGCGCCGGCCAGCGGCCGTTGCGGTGCAGGAAGTCGTCGGTCAGACCGTGCACCTCGGTGGCCCCGGGGGGCACCGGCACGCCGGGGTCTATCAGCCAGCGCAGCACCCTCGGCCGCGCACCCGTCATGTCCTGGACGACCAGAGCGGCCGAGACGATGCGGTCCTCCTCGACGTCCACCCCCGTCGTCTCGGTGTCGAATGCGGCCAGCGGCCCTTCGTACCAACACGTCATTGCTGAACTCCTCGCGCATACGCGGCAGATGGCGTGCATCCCCTGCCCGAATCGGTGATACCCGGACAGGTCGTGAGGTACGCGCCGTTTAGGGAGGGCTTGACCTGGCGACAACACTCTTGACGGTACGAGAAGTTGACGGGCCGTCGCCCCCAACTGACCGGCACGGCCCGGAAGGCACCAGAGCCATGGCTCTCGCGCAGCCTGAACCGGGCGGGTTGCTGCCCGAGCGGATAGCACCGCTGCGCGGAGCGCTCGCCACCACCGCCTGCATGGAGACACTCCAGGTGGGCTACCTGCACGCCGTCGCCGCCGCGGCCGGCTGCTCACTGAGCCAGCCGTTCCCCGACAACGGCATCGACTGGCACGTCAGTCACGGCTCACCCAGCCACACCGTCGACGACGAAGTGACCATCAAGGTGCAGCTCAAATGCACCTACCAGCTGGGGCCTGTCCGGCATCCCGCAGGACCGGCCTTCTCCTTCACCCTCGACAACGCCCACCTGGTGAAGCTCGCCCGCACCCCCGTCTCGGTGCACAAGATCCTCGTCGTGATGCTGGTGCCCAGGACGCAGGACGAATGGCTGCGCGCCGACCACGACCGGCTCGACCTCAGACACTGCTGCTACTGGATCAATCTGGCCGGCCACCCGGTGACCGGCCGGCACAGGACCACCGTGCGGGTTCCCACCGCGCGGATCTTCGACGACCGGGCCCTCTGCGAGATCATGGCCCGGGTCGGGTCGGGAGGGAGACCGTGATGCACCGGCCGTCCGACGAACCCAGCGACGAGGAAACCCCGTCAGGGGTACGCCCCCACCCGGCCATCGACCTCCCCGGCCCCTGGGCCGGCGGCGTGGCCGGGTACCCAGGCCCCGACCCGGCCGCGGACTTCGACGGGAGCCGCGACCTCGATCCCTCGCGGACCGACCCCGCCGTCCTCGCCGCGCTCCTCGCCCGGCACGGCTGGCGGCGGCGCGGCGGATCCCCCGGGCGCTACGCCCGCTGGACCCCGCCGGGACCCGGCGCCGGCGGGACGAGCCTGCTCGTCCCCGAGAGCCGCGCCTTCCCCGACTGCGAGGACCTGCTCACCGAAGCCCTGACCGCGCTCGCCCGCAGCGCGGCCCCCTCCGCCCGCGAGGTCCTGGTCGGGCTCGCCGTGCCCAGCGACGAGATCCGCTGGTGGCGTGATGTGCCGCCCGGTCCCTCGGGCGCGGCGGCCTGGACCGTACAGGAACAGCTCAGGTCGGCCGCCCGGCAGCTCCTGCTCGCCGGGGCGCTCGCGGCGCGCGGCCGGGCCGGGTACTACGGGGCACGCCATCGCCGGCAGGCCCAGGCGTCCCTGGAGGGCGTCCTGGTCGGGTCCGCGCCCGGCGGACGCGAGCTGACCGCGTTCCTGCCGGTGGCGACCGGGCGGGCCGTCGCCGTACGGCTGCACGACGCGCTGTACGCCGCCCGCGAGGCCGCCGACTACCAGCGGGCCACCGGCGGGATGGAGGCGTTCGACGCGGCTGTGCGGGCCGGAGTGAGCCGGGAGCTCACCGAGGCGGTCGTGGCGCTCGTACGGGGCACGGAGGGTGCCCGGATCGGGCTGGCCTGGGCGCCGGGCGCCGGTGTGCCGCAGGGGTGCGCGGCCCGTCCCGAGCCGGTGGAATTCTCACCCGGCGACCTGCCCGCCCTGCGCGAGGCGGGCAGGCGCTACCTGCGGGTCGAGCCGTCCGTGCCGGTGCGCCTCACCGGCGCCGTGATCAGGATGCGCCGGACCGGACCGCACGGCGACGGGTCCGTACGGCTCCGGGTGCTCGCCGGGGCGGACGTGCCGCAGGTACGGGTCGCGCTCGACGAGGAGTCGTACCGCATCGCCGGGCACGCGCATCTGCTCGGCCTGCCGATCCGCGTGGTCGGCCGGCTGGAGAGCCGGGGCGGATTCCGGCGGCTCACCGACGCGACGAGCGTGGTCCCGGTCCAGGTCGACGAGGCGGAGCGGGACCGGCTGATGAAGTCGCTCCAGGAGAATCTGGACTTCTTCGAGGAGGCGTGCGGCGGGGGAGACTGACGTGCGGCGGGGGAGATCGACGGCGGTGCGGAGGGCGGCCGGAGAGGGCCTCCGCAAACCGTTTCGCGAGCGGGGTCCCGGGCTCGGTACGATTCAAGCGCGCAGTGACCGCTGTCGCGCCCCGTGAGTCAGGAGAGACCGGTGTCAGACGTCCGTGTGATCATCCAACGCGATTCCGAGCGGGAAGAGCGCGTGGTGACGACGGGCACTACGGCGGCCGAGCTCTTCCCCGGCGAGCGCACCATCGTCGCCGCGCGTGTGGGCGGCGAGCTGAAGGACCTCGCATACGTGATCGGCGAGGGCGAGGTCGTCGAGCCCGTCGAGATCTCCTCCCAGGACGGTCTCGACATCCTGCGCCACTCCACCGCGCATGTCATGGCCCAGGCCGTGCAGGAGCTGTTCCCCGAGGCGAAGCTGGGCATCGGCCCGCCGGTCAAGGACGGTTTCTACTACGACTTCGATGTCGAGACCCCCTTCACCCCCGATGACCTCAAGGCCGTCGAGAAGAAGATGCAGGAGATCCAGAAGCGCGGCCAGCGCTTCTCCCGGCGTGTGGTCACGGACGAGGCGGCCCGCGAGGAGCTGGCCGCCGAGCCGTACAAGCTGGAGCTCATCGGCATCAAGGGCGCCGCGTCGACCGACGACGGCGCGAATGTCGAGGTGGGCGGCGGAGAGCTGACCATCTACGACAACCTGGACGCCAAGACCGGCGAGCTGTGCTGGAAGGACCTCTGCCGGGGCCCCCACCTGCCCACCACCCGCGCCATCCCGGCGTTCAAGCTGATGCGCAACGCGGCCGCGTACTGGCGGGGCAGCGAGAAGAACCCGATGCTCCAGCGCATCTACGGCACCGCGTGGCCGTCGAAGGACGAGCTGAAGGCACACCTGGAGTTCCTCGCCGAGGCCGAGAAGCGCGACCACCGCAAGCTCGGCAACGAGCTGGACCTCTTCTCCTTCCCCGACGAGGTCGGCTCCGGCCTCGCGGTCTTCCACCCCAAGGGCGGCATCATCCGCCGGACCATGGAGGACTACTCGCGCCGCCGGCACGAGGAGGAGGGGTACGAATTCGTCTACACCCCGCACGCCACCAAGGGGAAGCTCTTCGAGAAGAGCGGGCACCTGGACTGGTACGCCGACGGCATGTACCCGCCCATGCAGCTCGACGAGGGCGTGGACTACTACCTCAAGCCCATGAACTGCCCGATGCACAACCTGATCTTCGACGCCCGGGGCCGGTCCTACCGTGAACTGCCCCTGCGGCTCTTCGAGTTCGGGACGGTGTACCGGTACGAGAAGTCCGGCGTCGTACACGGCCTGACCCGGGCGCGCGGCTTCACCCAGGACGACGCGCACATCTACTGCACGCGTGAGCAGATGGCGGACGAGCTCGACGCGACGCTGACCTTCGTGCTGAATCTGCTGCGCGACTACGGTCTGACCGACTTCTACCTGGAGCTGTCCACCAAGGACCCCGAGAAGTTCGTCGGCTCGGACGAGGCGTGGGAAGAGGCCACCGAGACGCTGCGCCAGGTCGCCGAGAAGCAGGGCCTTCCGCTGGTCCCGGACCCGGGCGGCGCGGCGTTCTACGGCCCGAAGATCTCAGTGCAGGCGAAGGACGCCATCGGCCGCACCTGGCAGATGTCGACCGTGCAGCTCGACTTCAACCTGCCGGAGCGTTTCGACCTGGAGTACACCGGTCCTGACGGCACCAAGCAGCGGCCCGTCATGATCCACCGTGCCCTGTTCGGTTCGATCGAGCGGTTCTTCGCGGTGCTGCTGGAGCACTACGCGGGAGCGTTCCCGGCGTGGCTGGCTCCGGTGCAGGCGGTGGGTATCCCGATCGGCGACGCGCACATCCCGTACCTCCAGGAGTTCGCGGCGAAGGCGCGGAAGCAGGGCCTGCGGGTGGAGGTGGACGCCTCCTCGGACCGTATGCAGAAGAAGATCCGCAACCAGCAGCGCGCCAAGGTCCCGTTCATGATCATCGTGGGTGACGACGACATGAACGCGGGCACCGTGTCGTTCCGTTACCGGGACGGTTCGCAGGAGAACGGCATTCCGGCCGACGAAGCCATCGCGAAGATCGCGAAGGTCGTCGAGGACCGCGTACAGGTCTGAGGCATCGTCCGAGGCCATCGTTCGAGCACATGGTCCGAGGACAGCGAGGAAGGGCCCCCGGGAAGCGTTCAGCCTCCTGGGGGCCTCTCCTTGTCCTCCCGGTCGAAGACCTGGATCAGCCAGGACGAGAACGAACCGGTCACGGCGCCCAGCAGCGCCACACCGCAGGCCATCAGGAACACCGCGTAGACCCTGCCGAGCGGGGTCACGGGCGTCACATCGCCGTAGCCGACGGTGGTGATCGCCGAGCAGGCCCACCACACCGAATCACCGAAGGTACGGATGGTGGCGCCCGGTGCGTCGCGCTCCTGCTGGTAGACGGCGAGCGCGGCCGCGAAGCTGAGCAGCAGGGCGGTGATGGCGGCGTACGCCATCACCCGCCCGTACAGACTGAGCCGGGGCTCGTCGCGCCGCCGCTGGACCGCGTCGTACGTGTTCACGATCCGCAGCGGCCGCAGCAGCGGCAGCACGAGGACGACCGTGTCCAGCAGGTGGGTCCGCAGGAAGCTGAGCGGACGCCGGCCGCTGAGCAGCAGCCGTACGGTGTAGTCCACCGCGAAGACCGCCCAGATCAGCAGCGCCAGCGCCAGCGCGAGGTCGCGCCAGAACGGATCGGGGCTCGTGTCCAGGACGCGTACCGCGTAGCAGGCGAGGAAGAGCGGCGAGGCCACGAGCAGGGGCAGCTCCATGCGCCGGTCCCAGCGGCGCGTCAGGTCGGGTCCGTTTCGGACGTGCATGGTCCCAGCATCGCCGGGAGCGAACGGGTCCTGGCCCGGCGACACGCTTCCCAGAGGCTGAGTCATATGCTGCACAGCATGACGAGTGAGCCGGAGCAGCAGATCGGAGTGGGGACCCAGGACGCGTTCCAGCGCCTGTGGACGCCCCATCGGATGGCCTACATCCAGGGCGAGAACAAGCCCAGCGGACCGGGCGCCGACGACGGCTGTCCTTTCTGCTCCCTTCCGTCGAAGTCCGACGCGGACGGGCTGATCATCGCCCGGGGTGAGCGGGTGTACGCGGTGCTGAACCTGTACCCGTACAACGGGGGGCACCTCATGGTGGTGCCGTACCGGCACGTCGCCGACTACACGGAGCTGGACGACGCGGAGACCGCCGAGCTGGGCCTGCTCACGAAGCACGCGATGACCGCGCTGCGGACCGCGTCCGGGGCGCACGGCTTCAACATCGGGATGAACCAGGGCGCGGCGGCGGGCGCCGGGATCGCCGCCCATCTGCACCAGCATGTCGTACCGCGCTGGGGCGGCGACACCAATTTCATGCCGGTCGTCGGGCACACCAAGGTGCTTCCCCAGCTGCTCGCGGACACCCGGCAGATGCTCGCCGACGTCTGGCCGGCGGCGGCCTGAGAGCTGTCGCCCGAGGCGGACCAGGGCAACGGGCGGGGGGCAAGGTCGCGAAGGTCCTGCCCCCGCCCCACCGGACCCGGGACCAGGTGGTCGGCCCCTGCCGCACGCCCGGCCGTGGACGCCGCCCGTTCCTCAGGCGTCGTACGCGTCGACCTTCTTCGGTGACGGGTCCTGGACCGCTCCTATCAGGGAGGACGAGCGGTTGCCGAAGCGCTCGGTGTCCACGCCGTGCTCCGCGAGGACCCGCATCGCGGCTTGGTGCGCCACCCGCAGGACCGGGGTGGCCGCGCGCATCGCGTCGTCGGCCATGAAGCGGTGGTGCCAGGGCTGGTCGGCCCAGGCGTGCCGCATCCCGAACGGCTCGGGGAGGGAGAGCTTGCCGCCGAGGTAGTCGAGGAGCGGCGGGTACCAGGTGAGCGGGGCGCGCACCGCGAGGCGGACAGCCTCACGCGGCTCGACCAGGGGCAGGTTCCGTGAGGTGGTCTCCCAGAAGCGGACCGCCTTGGCGCGGGTGACCTCCTTGCGCGAGGGCTTCGCGTAGAACAGGGAGTGCACCGGGCCGAGCGCGTAGCCGGAGACCTCGATGCGCAGTGTCTCGTGCAGGACGGTGACCGAGATCATCATCGTGAGCACCAGCTGGCTGTCCCAGAGAGTGAACTGGACGCCGAGGTAGTGGCGGTTACCGCTGCCGAACTGCTGGTGGTTGCAGATGCGCTGTATCTCGTGGCTCTTGACCTGGAAGGCGTCGACCTCCGTGCCCTCCGGCCGGGACACCGAGTCCGCACCTTCACCGACCGGCGACACGATCCAGTGCTTGACCGAGGGGGTGGGGAATCCGCCCGAGTTCAGGGGGCCGCGCTCCAGCAGCTTCATCTGGTCGTGGATGGCCCTTATCACGTCGTAGCTGCGGAACTGGTGGATCTCCTTGCCCGGGTCCTTGGGGACCAGCTCCTCGGCGAGCTGCCAGCTGCCCCAGCGGGTGCCCATGCCGAGTATCCCCTTGGGCCCGGCGTAGAAGACCACGTTGGAGCGCTGCTCGGCGGTGAGCTTCTCCAGTCCCAGGCGCAGTTCTTCCGCCGCCGCGTCACCGGGTTTTCCCGGGACCGCCTCGGGGATCTTGGCTCCGGTGCCGCCTCCGGAGAGGAGGCCGCCCCAGCGGGCGTGCAGATCCTCCGCGGCCGACTCGCAGATCCGCTTGGCCAGCCACCAGCCGATGACCGGGGCGACGATCATGCCGCGCAGATACCAGCCGAGGACGCCGTCGAACGGGAGCCGGACCAGGAAGATCACGGCGAGGACGGCGACGGCGAGCAGCAGCCCGGCGCCGATCGCCCCGGAACGCCGGTCCTTGGACCCGGCCAGGGTCCGGCGCAGCTGGAACACCCCGAGCCAGATGAGCAGGCCGGGCAGGAAGAGCACACCGGCGACCGCCGTCACCGCGGTGAGCTTCGTGTCGCGTTCCTTGCGGATGCGGGTCGCGGCGAGGCAGTGCTCGACCACCGCCCGCGGCTCCATGCCGAAGGACTGGATCAGCGCCTTCCGGCCGCCGCCCAGGGTCCGGAGCTGGACGGCGCGGGAGAACGCCTCGCCCAGGTTGGGTTCGAAGAGCGAGAACCTGCCCTTGGACACACCGGACTTGTGCCAGGCGTTGTCGGCCTTGAGGATGTCCTCGACCGGGCTGTCCCGGTACGCCGTCGAGGCGAGGGCGTGTGTCGCCGCGGTCTGTCCGGAGCCACCCTGGAGTGGGATCTGTGCCCCCGGGCTGAAGTCGAACCCGTCGTCCGCCACTGCCGCCCCCTCGCCGCAAGGATCCGCCACCGCGGCCAGGTCCCGATCCGCGTGCCCCGCACATGCGTTGGGCAGGGCACCTCAGCGTAACCGGGCAACGCCATCCGCGTCATGGTCATGGCGCTCTTTCGCCACGCCGGGTCAACAGGCCGCACGAGGACCGGGCGTGGGCCCGACCTCACCGGTCAGTACGCCTGACCGTGGCTCGTCTCCTGGCGCACTCTGCCCGCCAGCGCCGGGGGCATGGGCTCGTGGCGGAGGTACGAGCGGCTGAACCGGCCGGTGCCGTGGGAGACGGAGCGCAGGTCGGCCGCGTACCGTCCGATCTCCAGCTCCGGCACCTCGGCCTTGACGAACGTCCGTCCTGGACCGGCCTGTTCGGTGCCCACGACCCGGCCGCGCCGTCCGGAGAGGTCACTCATGACGGGCCCGACGTACTCGTCCGGAATCATGACCTCCACCTCGGCGACCGGTTCCAGCAGATGGATGGCCGTCCCACCGGCCGCCTCACGCAGCGCCAGAGCGCCCGCCGCCTGGAACGCGGCGTCGGAGGAGTCCACCGAGTGGGACTTCCCGTCGAGCAGCGTGATCCGGATGTCGACCAGCGGATGACCCGCCCCGACACCGCGCGCCGCCTGGCTCCGTACGCCCTTCTCGACGGAGGGGATGAAGTGGCGCGGCACCGCGCCGCCCACGACCCTGTCGACGAATTCGATGCCCGAGCCGGGCGGGAGCGGCTCCACCTCGATGTCGCAGATCGCGAACTGGCCGTGGCCGCCGGACTGTTTCACCTGCCGTCCGTGGCCCGCCGCCCGTTCGCCGAAGGTCTCCCGCAGCGCGACCCGGAACGGTACGGCGTCGACCTGGACGCCGTACCGGCTGCGCAGCCGGTCCAGGGCGACGTCCGTATGGGCCTCGCCCAGGCACCAGAGCACCACCTGATGGGTGTCCGGATTCTGCTCCAGGCGCATGGTCGGGTCCTCGGCCACCAGCCGGGCCAGCCCCTGGGACAGCTTGTCCTCGTCCGCCGTGCTGTGCGCCTCGACAGCGAGCGGCAACAGCGGGTCGGGCATGTTCCAGGGCGCGATGAGGAGCGGATCGTCCGGGGCGGACAGGGTGTCCCCGGTCTCGGCACGGGACAGCCTGCCGACGCAGGCGAGATCCCCGGCGACGCACTGGGCCAGGACCCGCTGCTGCTTGCCGAAGGGGGAGGAGAGCGAGCCGACCCGCTCGTCGGCGTCATGGTCCTCATGGCCCCGCTCGGTGAGCCCGTGACCCGAGACATGGACGGTCGCGTCCGGCCGCAGGGTGCCGGAGAAGACCCGTACGAGAGAGATCCTGCCGACATACGGGTCGGCGGCGGTCTTGACGACCTCGGCGACGAGCGGGCCCTGCGGATCGCAGTGGACGCCCGGGCGGGGGGTGCCGTCCAGGGTGGTGACGGCGGGCGCCGGGCGCTCCGGCGGGGTCGGGAAACCGCCGGTGATCAGGTCCAGCAGCTCGACGGTACCCAGGCCGTGCGCGGCGCCGGCCGGTGCGGGCGCCGCCGCGAGCACCGGGTGGAAGTTGCCGCGCGCCACCGCCTTCTCCAGGTCGACGACGAGCGTCTTGAGGTCGATCGTGTCGCCGCCGAGGTAGCGGTCCATGAGCGTCTCGTCCTCGCTCTGCGCGATGATCCCTTCGATCAGCCGGCCACGGGCCTCGTCGATCAGCGGCAGCCGGCCCGGGCCGGGCGGAGTCCCGCGCCGCTCCCCGGAGGAGTAGTCGAAGATCTTCCGGGAGAGCAGCCCGGCGAGACCGGTGACCGGCGCGTGTCCGTCCGGGCCCTCGGCGCCGCGCACCGGGAGATACAGCGGGAGTACGGCGTCGGGGTCGTCCCCGCCGAAGATCCGCGCGCAGATCCGGGTCATCTCGTCGAATCCGGTGCGCGCCGTGTCCAGATGCGTGATGACGATCGCGCGCGGCATGCCGACCGCCGCGCACTCCTCCCAGACGGTGCGCGTCGCGCCGTCGACGGCCTCCGCCTCCTGGGCGGCCGAGACGACGAAGAGGGCCGCGTCCGCCGCGCGCAGACCGGCCCTCAGTTCCCCGACGAAATCGGCGTAGCCGGGGGTGTCCAGAAGATTGATCTTGTACCCGTCCCATTCCAGGGGGACGAGGGAGAGCTGTACGGAACGTTGCCGGCGGTGCTCGATCTCGTCGTAGTCGGAGACCGTCGCGCCGTCCTCGACCCGGCCCGCCCGGTTGACGGCGCCCGCGGTCAGCGCGAGGGCCTCGACGAGGGTGGTCTTTCCGGAGCCGCTGTGGCCGACCAGTACCACGTTCCGCAGGGACGCGGGCCGGTCGGCCGTCGCCGCTCTTCCGGCGGCCCCGGGGTGTGTACGCGCCTTGTCGCCCATGATTCATGCCTCCCGGTCGATCGGACGTGGGGAGAGGATTCGGACGTGGGCCCGGGGAGTCGCGGGGGCAGCTCCGGCGATGCCCACGGTCGTTCTTCGAGCTTCGCACTCAGGTCAGGGCGCGTCCATACGTCGTACGCGGCGCCCCGGTCCGGGTGCGGGGACCGGCGGCCCGGAGGTCCTGGCTACGATGGGCCCGCCGGCTGCCGTTGGGGCCGCCCGGCCCAACGAACCTCGGGAAGGCCATGCTGAACAAGTACGCGCGTGCATTCTTCACGCGTGTCCTCACACCGTTCGCCGCGTTTCTGCTCCGTCGCGGAGTCAGTCCGGATGCGGTCACGCTCATCGGTACGGCCGGGGTGATGGCGGGTGCGCTGGTCTTCTTCCCCCGCGGTGAGTTCTTCTGGGGCACCATCGTCATCACCCTCTTCGTCTTCTCGGACCTCGTCGACGGCAACATGGCGCGACAGGCCGGGATCTCCAGCCGCTGGGGCGCTTTCCTGGACTCGACGCTCGACCGGGTCGCGGACGGCGCGATCTTCGGCGGCTTCGCGCTCTGGTACGCGGGCAAGGGCGACAACAACGTGCTCTGCGCCGTCGCCATCTTCTGCCTGGCCAGCGGCCAGGTGGTCTCGTACACGAAGGCCCGGGGCGAGTCCATCGGGCTGCCCGTGGCCGTCAACGGACTGATCGAGCGGGCCGAGCGGCTGGTCATCTCGCTCGTCGCGGCCGGTCTCGCCGGGCTGCACGCCTTCGGGGTGCCGTGGATCGACGTCCTCCTGCCGATCGCCCTGTGGATCGTGGCGGTCGGTTCCGCCGTGACGCTCGGGCAGCGCGTCGTCACCGTACGGCGCGAGTCGGCGGAGGCCGACGCCGCCGCGGCCGGCGCGGCACCCGGCACCGGGGCCGGCGGGCAGGGCGACGGGGCCCCTTCATGAGCGGGGCGGGCGAGCGGGTGACCGACACGCTGTACGGACTCGGCTGGTCCACCGTCAAGATGCTCCCCGAGCCGGCGGCCGCCGCTCTCGGCCGGACCATCGCGGACACCGTGTGGAAGCGGCGCGGCAAGAGTGTGCTGCGCCTGGAGTCCAATCTGTCGCGCGTCGTGCCGGACGCCGGGCCCGAGCGGCTCGCCGAGCTGTCCCGGGCCGGGATGCGCTCGTACATGCGCTACTGGATGGAGTCGTTCCGGCTGCCCACCTGGAGCGAGGAGCGCGTCCGCGCCGGATTCCAGGTCACGGACGTCCACCATCTCCAGGAGGGCCTCGCCTCCGGCCGGGGCGTGATACTCGCGCTGCCGCACCTGGCCAACTGGGACCTGGCGGGAGTCTGGGTCACCCGGGCGCTGGGCGTGCCGTTCACCACGGTCGCCGAGCGGCTCAAGCCCGAGACGCTGTACGACAGATTCGTGGCGTACCGCGAGAGCCTGGGCATGGAGGTGCTGCCGCACACCGGCGGCTCCGCCTTCGGCACACTCGCGCGGCGGCTGCGCGACGGCGGCCTGGTCTGCCTGGTGGCCGACCGCGACCTGTCCGCCGCCGGAGTCGAGGTCGACTTCTTCGGGGACACGGCGCGGATGCCGGCCGGCCCGGCGCTGCTGGCCCAGCAGACCGGGGCGCTGCTGCTCCCGGTGACCCTCTGGTACGACGACGCTCCGGTGATGCGGGGCCGGGTCCATCCGCCGGTCGACGTACCGGAGACAGGTACGCGCGCCGAGAAGACGGCCGTCATGGCACAGGCGGTGGCCGATGTCTTCGCCACCGGAATCGCCGAGCACCCGGAGGACTGGCACATGCTGCAGCGACTGTGGCTCACGGATCTCGCATCCCGGCCGGCGAGCCCGGGCGGGAGCCCTCAGTGAAGATCGGCATCGTCTGCCCGTACTCGTGGGACGTGCCCGGTGGCGTCCAGTTCCACATCAGGGATCTGGCGGAGCACCTGATCCGGCTGGGGCACGAGGTGTCGGTCCTGGCGCCCGCGGACGACGAGACCCCGCTGCCGCCGTACGTCGTATCGGCCGGCCGTGCCGTACCCGTTCCGTACAACGGGTCGGTCGCCCGGCTGAACTTCGGTTTCCTGTCGGCGGCTCGGGTGCGGCGGTGGGTGCACGACGGCACGTTCGACGTGATCCACATCCATGAGCCGACGTCGCCGTCGCTGGGACTGCTGACCTGCTGGGTCGCGCAGGGCCCCATGGTCGCGACGTTCCACACGTCGAATCCCCGCTCGCGGGCCATGATCGCCGCGTACGCCATCCTGCAGGCCGCGCTGGAGAAGATCAGCGCCCGGATCGCGGTCAGCGAGTACGCGCGGCGGACGCTGGTGGAGCACCTCGGAGGCGACGCGGTCGTCATCCCCAACGGCGTCGACGTCGACTTCTTCGCCAAGGCCGAGGCGAACCCCGCGTGGCAGGGCGGCACGATCGGCTTCATAGGGCGCATCGACGAACCGCGCAAGGGACTGCCGGTGCTGATGCGGGCCCTGCCGAAGATCCTGGCGGCCTACCCCGAGACCCGGCTGCTGGTGGCCGGGCGCGGGGACGAGGAGGAGGCGGTCGCGTCACTCCCCCGGGAGATGCGGTCCCGGGTCGAGTTCCTCGGGATGATCAGCGACGACGACAAGGCGCGGTTGCTGCGCAGCGTCGACCTGTACGTCGCGCCCAACACCGGCGGCGAGAGCTTCGGCATCATCCTCGTCGAAGCCATGTCGGCGGGGGCGCCGGTGCTGGCCAGTGACCTCGACGCGTTCGCGCAGGTCCTCGACCAGGGGGCGGCGGGCGCCCTGTTCGCGAACGAGGACGCGGACGCGCTGGCGGGGGCGGCGGTGCGGCTGCTGGGAGACCCGGAAAGGCGTGCCGAGCTGCGTGAGCGGGGAAGCGCGCACGTGCGGCGCTTCGACTGGTCCACGGTCGGGGCGGACATCCTGGCGGTCTACGAGACGGTCACCGACGGTGCGGCCTCGGTGGCGACGGACGAACGGCCGGGGCGCCGGGCGAGATTCGGACTGGCGAGGGACTGAGCTCACCCCGGCCGCCCGGCGGCGGGCGGCCCACGCGGCCCTGGGAGCGCCCGGAGCGCTCTGCCACGGCGGTTTTGGGCAGGGCGGCGAGGCCCGGCGCCCACGGGCGCACGGGCCGGCGGCCCCGCCTTCCCGCCCCCGGTCCCGGAAGAGGCCCCGGCACGCCCCGGTAGCCTTGCCCGTCGTGACCGAAACCCTTATCTGGATCGTTGTCGGCGTCGTCGCGATCGGCCTCTATCTCAGCTGGACCGCGGGCCGGCTCGACCGGCTGCACGCGCGGATCGACGCTGCCCGTGCCGCCCTCGACGCCCAGTTGCTGCGGCGTGCCTCGGTCACCCAGGAACTGGCCACCTCCGGGGTGCTCGATCCGGCCGCGTCGATCGTGCTGTATCAGGCCGCGCACGCGGCCCGGCAGGCCGAGGAGGAGCAGCGGGAGGTTTCGGAGAGCGAGCTGACCCAGGCACTGCGGGCCGTGTTCGGGGAGACCGCGCAGGTCGAAGCCGTACAGGCCGTTCCCGGTGGAGAGGACGCCGCGGGCGAACTCGCCGCCGCCGTACGGCGTGTGCCCATGGCCCGGCGCTTCCACAACGACGCCGTACGCGCCGCCCGGGCGCTGCGCCGGCACCGGACCGTGCGGTTGTTCCGGCTGGCCGGCCATGCCCCGTTCCCGCTCGCCTTCGAGATGGACGACGGGCCGCCCGTCGCCCTGGCGGACCGGCCGGGGACCTGAGAACGATCCACCGGCTGTTCATTGGCCCTTGCCGCCGACCGGCACCCGGGCGTTTCCTCGGGGGGTGCGGTCATGCAGCAAGACAGCATCCGCCATGTCGCCATCGTGTCGTTTTCACCCCGTGAGGTCGCTCCGTGTCCACCACGCTCCCCACCACCCCCCAGACCCCCGAGACCGGCACCGCGCGGGTCAAGCGCGGCATGGCCGAGCAGCTCAAGGGCGGTGTGATCATGGACGTCGTCACGCCGGAGCAGGCCAAGATCGCCGAAGACGCCGGCGCGGTCGCCGTGATGGCTCTGGAGCGGGTGCCCGCCGACATCCGCAAGGACGGCGGCATCGCCCGGATGTCCGACCCGGACATGGTCGAGGGCATCATCAACGCCGTCTCCATCCCGGTGATGGCCAAGTCCCGCATCGGACACTTCGTCGAGGCCCAGGTCCTGCAGTCCCTCGGTGTGGACTACATCGACGAGTCCGAGGTGCTGACCCCGGCCGATGAGGTCAACCACTCCGACAAGTGGGCCTTCACCACGCCCTTCGTCTGCGGTGCGACGAACCTGGGCGAGGCGCTGCGCCGGATCGCCGAGGGCGCGGCAATGATCCGCTCCAAGGGCGAGGCCGGCACCGGCAACGTCGTCGAGGCGGTCCGTCACCTGCGGCAGATCAAGAACGAGATCGCCCGGCTGCGCGGCTTCGACAACAACGAGCTGTACGCCGCCGCCAAGGAGCTGCGCGCCCCGTACGAGATCGTCAAGGAGGTCGCCGCGCTCGGCAAGCTGCCGGTCGTGCTGTTCTCCGCCGGCGGCGTCGCCACCCCCGCCGACGCGGCGCTGATGCGCCAGCTCGGCGCCGAGGGCGTCTTCGTCGGGTCCGGCATCTTCAAGTCCGGCGACCCGGCCAAGCGGGCCGCCGCGATCGTGCGGGCGACCACGTTCTACGACGACCCGAAGGTGGTCGCGGACGCGTCCAGGAACCTGGGCGAAGCCATGGTCGGCATCAACATCGACACGCTGCCCGAGACCGAGCGCTACGCGAACCGGGGCTGGTAAGCACCGATGAGCACCCCCCTGATCGGGGTCCTGGCCCTCCAGGGCGACGTCCGGGAGCATCTGGCGGCCCTGGCCGCGGCGGGAGCCGAAGCCAGGACCGTCCGGCGCCCGGAGGAACTCGCCGAGGTCGAGGGCCTGGTGATCCCGGGTGGCGAGTCGACCACCATGTCCAAGCTGGCCGTGCTCTTCGGCATGCTGGAGCCGCTGCGCGATCGGGTACGGGCCGGCATGCCGGTGTACGGCACCTGCGCCGGGCTGATCATGCTGGCCGAGAAGATCATCGATCCCCGCTCAGGCCAGGAGACCGTCGGCGGGATCGACATGATCGTCCGCCGGAACGCCTTCGGGCGGCAGAACGAGTCCTTCGAGGCGGCCGTCGCGGTCGCCGGTGTCGACGGCGGCCCGGTCGAGGGTGTCTTCATCCGGGCGCCCTGGGTCGAGTCGGTGGGCGCCGAGGTCGAGGTGCTCGCGGAGTACGGGGGACATGTGGTCGCCGTACGCCAGGGCAATGCCCTCGCGACGTCGTTCCACCCCGAGCTGACGGGCGACCACCGGCTCCACCGGTACTTCAGCGACATGGTGCGCGCCGCCCGGTGACCGGGTCCCGGTAGGATCTCTGCCGAACGGAGCAGAATTGGTTACGCGAAGGAGACAGGCAGATGTCCGGCCACTCTAAATGGGCTACGACGAAGCACAAGAAGGCCGTGATCGATGCCAAGCGCGGCAAGCTCTTCGCGAAGCTGATCAAGAACGTCGAGGTCGCGGCCCGGACCGGCGGCGCCGATGTCGAAGGCAATCCGACTCTTTTCGACGCCATCCAGAAGGCGAAGAAGAGCTCGGTCCCCAACAAGAACATCGACTCCGCCGTCAAGCGTGGTGCCGGCCTGGAGGCCGGTGGCGCCGACTACGAGACGATCATGTACGAGGGCTACGGTCCGAACGGGGTCGCGGTGCTCATCGAGTGCCTCACCGACAACCGCAACCGCGCGGCCTCCGACGTCCGCGTCGCGATGACGCGCAACGGCGGCTCGATGGCCGACCCGGGGTCCGTCTCGTACCTCTTCAACCGCAAGGGCGTCGTGGTCGTCCCCAAGGGTGAGCTGGGCGAGGACGACGTCCTGGACGCCGTGCTGGAGGCGGGCGCCGAAGAGGTCAACGACCTCGGTGAGACCTTCGAGGTGCTCAGCGAGGCCACCGACCTGGTCGCGGTCCGCACCGCGCTCCAGGAGGCGGGCATCGACTACGACTCCGCCGACGCCAACTTCGTCCCGACCATGCAGGTCGAACTGGACGAGGAGGGCGCGCGCAAGATCTTCAAGCTGATCGACGCGCTGGAGGACAGCGACGACGTGCAGAACGTCTTCGCCAACTTCGACGTCTCGGACGAAGTGATGGAGAAGGTCGACGCCTGACCCGCGCCTGACACGGCTTCACCTGGCGGGCCGACGGGGACACACCTCCGTCGGCCCGTCGCGTTGTCAGTGCCGACCGATACTGTGCTGAGCAGGGGTTCTGCCGTCGGGTGGGAACAGGCGACCGAAAGAATGTGGGGGTGGGGCGCATGCGGGTCCTGGGTGTCGACCCCGGGCTGACCCGGTGCGGCGTCGGCGTCGTCGAGGGCGCCGCGGGCCGCCCGCTGACGATGCTCGGTGTCGGTGTGGTGCGTACGTCCGCGGACGCCGAGATCGGGATGCGGCTGGTCGCCATCGAGCAGGGCATCGAGGCCTGGCTCGACGAGTACCGGCCCGAACTCGTCGCGGTGGAGCGGGTGTTCGCCCAGCACAACGTCCGTACCGTGATGGGCACCGCCCAGGCCAGCGCGGTCGCCGTGCTCTGCGCCTCCCGGCGCGGTATCCCCGTCGCCCTGCATACCCCCAGTGAGGTCAAGGCCGCCGTCACCGGCAGCGGCCGGGCGGACAAGGCCCAGGTCGGCGCGATGGTCACGCGGCTCCTCCGGCTGGCGGCCCCGCCCAAGCCGGCCGACGCGGCGGACGCCCTCGCGCTCGCCATCTGTCACATCTGGCGCGCCCCCGCCATGAACCGCCTCCAGCAGGCGCACGCGGCGGCCCACGCCTCCCGCATCCCCACCACCGCACCCGTACGGAAGGTCACGCGATGATCGCCTTCGTCAGCGGCCCGGTCGCCGCCCTCGCCCCGACCACCGCCGTCATCGAGGTCGGCGGTATCGGCATGGCCGTGCAGTGCACCCCGGGCACCCTCGCCGGACTGCGGACCGGCCAGCAGGCGAAGCTCGCCACCTCCCTCGTCGTACGGGAGGACTCACTCACCCTGTACGGCTTCGCGGACGACGACGAACGCCAGGTGTTCGAGCTGTTGCAGACCGCCAGCGGGGTCGGCCCGCGCCTGGCCCAGGCGATGCTGGCCGTACACACCCCGGACGCGCTGCGCGTCGCCGTCTCCTCCGGTGACGAGAAGGCGCTGATGGCCGTCCCCGGCATCGGCAAGAAGGGCGCCCAGAAGCTTCTCCTGGAGCTCAAGGACCGGCTCGGCGACCCGATCGGCGCCGGGGCGGGACGCGGGACCGGCGGCTCCGGCGGCCCCGCCGCCTGGAGCGATCAGCTGCACGCCGCGCTGATCGGCCTCGGCTACGCCACCCGCGAGGCCGACGAGGCCGTGTCCCTGGTCACCCCGCAGGCCGAGGCGGCGGTCGCCGCGGGAGCCCAGCCACCCGTGCCGCAGCTGCTGCGCGCCGCGCTCCAGAGCCTGAACAGAACGCGCTGACCCCGGCGGGGGGCCCGGCGCTGTATCCGGCGGGCCGCCGCCATCCGTGCCGTACTCCACGGGTCGTCCTGGGACGCGCCCACTCCCCGAGGTGAAACAGAGTGAACTGGGACGACACCAGCAGCGAGCCGCAGGCGGCAGCCTGGGCCGACGGCGGCGCCGACGCCGCCGAGCGGCTCGTCGGCGGAGCCGCGGACGGCGAGGACCAGGCCGTCGAGGCGGCGCTGCGCCCCAAGTCGCTGGGCGAGTTCGTGGGCCAGGAGCGCGTTCGCGAGCAGCTCGACCTGGTCCTCAAGGCGGCCCTCGCACGCGGCGCCACCGCCGACCATGTGCTGCTCTCCGGGGCACCCGGGCTCGGCAAGACGACCCTCTCCATGATCATCGCGGCGGAGATGAACGCCCCGCTCCGCATCACCTCGGGCCCCGCCATCCAGCACGCGGGCGATCTCGCCGCGATCCTCTCCTCCCTCCAGGAGGGCGAGGTCCTCTTCCTCGACGAGATCCACCGGATGTCCCGGCCCGCCGAGGAAATGCTCTACATGGCGATGGAGGACTTCCGCGTCGACGTCATCGTCGGCAAGGGTCCCGGCGCCACCGCCATCCCCCTGGAGCTGCCGCCGTTCACGCTGGTCGGCGCCACCACTCGGGCCGGACTGCTGCCGCCCCCGCTGCGCGACCGGTTCGGTTTCACCGGCCACATGGAGTTCTACGAGAGCGGCGAGCTGGAGCGGGTCATCCACCGCTCCGCCCTCCTCCTCGACCTGGAGATCGACGCCGAGGGCGCCGCGGAGATCGCCGGACGCTCCCGTGGCACGCCCCGGATCGCCAACCGGCTGCTGCGGCGCGTACGCGACTACGCGCAGGTCAAGGCCGACGGGCGCATCACCCGTGAGGTGGCCGCCGTGGCTCTCGCGGTCTACGAGGTCGACGCGCGCGGCCTCGACCGCCTCGACCGTGCTGTGCTCCAGGCGCTGCTCAAGCTGTTCGGCGGCGGGCCCGTGGGTCTGTCGACCCTGGCGGTCGCCGTGGGGGAGGAGCGGGAGACCGTGGAGGAGGTCGCGGAGCCCTTCCTCGTACGGGAGGGCTTGCTCGCCCGGACACCGCGTGGCCGGGTCGCCACCCCCGCCGCCTGGGCGCATCTGGGACTCGTCCCCCCTCAGCAGGCAGCCGGCGGGGGTACTCTTCCGGGCTTGTTCGGGGCGTGACGGGGGCCGTGTGACGTACGTGTGACGGAGCAGCGTCGGGCGGTCAGGAACCCCGGTGCGGTACCGGGCGTTGTTCCAACGACGCGGACTCGCTTAGAATCCGCCGATGGCCGCCCTTCCGGGCCGCCGTGCCCACCCCCGTATACAGGCCGCACCACAGCGCGGTCGTGCGAAGGAAGTTCCCCCTCGTGAGTCCCGTAACCCTCCTCCCCTTCATCGTGCTCATCGGGGCCATGTTCCTGATGACCCGGTCCGCCAAGAAGAAGCAGCAGGCCGCCGCGCAGATGCGCAGCGACGTACAGCCCGGCAGCGGCGTCCGGACGATCGGCGGCATGTACGCCACGGTCAAGGAGGTGCGCGACGACGTGCTCCTCCTTGAGGTCGCTCCCGGCGTCCACGCCGTCTACGCGAAGAACTCCATCGGCGCCGTCCTCGACGACGCCGAGTACAACCGCATCGTGCACGGCGACGACGCCGACAGCCCGGTCGTACCGGACGACGCCTCCTCGCTGATCGAGTCCGACGACACGGACACCCCGGCCGAGGCCAGGATCGACCTGGGCAAGAAGCCCGAGGCCGACGAGGTCGAGGACGGCAAGGCCGACGGCGGAGCCGGCGCGAAGTAGCCACGTCCGTTACGGAGAGCCCTCTCGCGGCTCTCCGCGGCTGACGGTCTGTGCCTCATTCTGCGGGGGCAGGTCCCCACAACACTTCGTGGCCGCTCCGGCGCACACCCGGCGCGGGGCGGTTGGACAGGGAGAAACGAGAAGGTGGCAGCACCTAATAAGGGCCGAAGGCAAGCGGGCTCGCCAGGGAAGCCGGGGCGCACCCTGGTCCTGTTCCTGATTGCCATGGTCGCCCTCACGGGCGGAATGTTCTGGTCCGGTCATGTCACCCCGCGCCTGGGGATCGACCTCGCGGGCGGCACGAGCATCACGCTCGAGGCCAAGAACACGCCGGGCAAGCCGAACGCGATCAACAAGACCAACATGGACACCGCCGTCAGCATCATCGAGCGGCGTGTCAACGGTCTTGGTGTCTCCGAGGCCGAGGTCCAGACCCAGGGCGACAAGAACATCGTCGTCAACATCCCCCGGGGTTCCAACGAGAAGCAGGCCCGGCAGCAGGTCGGTACGACCGCCCAGCTGTACTTCCGGCCCGTGCTGACCGTCACGGGCGGCAGCCCGGTCGCGCCGCAGCCTTCCGCCGGCGGCACCCCCAGCGGTTCTCCCAGCCCCTCGACGAGCGCGGACAAGGGCAAGAGCCCGTCCGGTTCGCCGACGCCCTCATCGAGCGCGACCACCCAGGGCCGGGCCGTCACGGACGCCCTGAAGAAGGCCCCGACGCCGCCGGCCACCCCGGAGGTGACCACCCAGGGTCTGCCCGGCTCCACGCCCAGCCCCGGCGCCTCCGAGGCACCGGCTCCGGACCCGGCCACCGCCGCCCTGGAGAAGAAGTTCACGGAGCTGGACTGCACCGACAAGGCCGCGCGCACCGCCGTCAACCAGAGCGCCGGGCCCAAGGACACCATCGTGGCCTGTGGCCAGGACGGTGGCGGCCAGTGGGAGAAGTACATCCTCGGCCCGGCCGAGGTCGAGGGCACGGACATCTCCGACGCCAAGGGCGTGCTCGACCCGCAGCGCGGCCAGTGGATCGTCACGATGGACTTCACGGGCGGCGGCACGAAGAAGTTCTCCAAGATCACCGGTCAGCTCGCGCAGCAGCAGTCGCCGATGAACCAGTTCGCCATCGTGCTGGACGGCAACGTCGTCTCGGCTCCCTCGGTGAGCCAGGCGCTCGGCGGCAGCGCCGAGATCTCCGGCAACTTCAACCAGCAGTCCGCCCAGGACCTCGGCAACATCCTGTCCTACGGTGCGCTGCCCCTGAGCTTCCAGGAGCAGAGCGCCACCACGGTCACCGCCGCGCTCGGCGGTGAGCAGCTCCACGCGGGCCTGATCGCCGGCGCCATCGGCCTCGCGCTGGTGATCATCTACCTGGTCACCTACTACCGCGGCCTCTCGCTGATCGCGATCCTCAGCCTCGCCGCCTCGGCCGTCATGACGTACACGATCATGGCGCTGCTCGGCCCGGGTATCGGCTTCGCGCTGAACCTGCCCGCGGTCTGCGGCGCGATCGTCGCCATCGGTATCACCGCGGACTCGTTCATCGTCTACTTCGAACGCATCCGGGACGAGATCCGCGAGGGCCGTACGCTCCGCCCGGCCGTCGAGCGTGCCTGGCCGCGTGCCCGGCGCACGGTCCTGGTCTCCGACTTCGTGTCGTTCCTCGCCGCCGCGGTGCTCTTCATCGTCACGGTCGGCAAGGTGCAGGGCTTCGCGTTCACGCTCGGTCTGACCACCGTCCTCGACGTGGTCGTGGTGTTCTTCTTCACCAAGCCCGTGATGACGCTGCTGGCCCGCACGAAGTTCTTCTCCAGCGGTCACCCGTGGTCCGGACTGGACCCGAAGCGGCTCGGCGCCAAGCCGCCGCTGCGCCGTTCCCGCCGGGTGAACAGCCCCGCCGAGCGTCCCGACACCGACGCGGACACCCGTGTCACCGCCCCCATCGACTCGCGCGTCAGCGCGCCCATCGACTCGAAGGAGGCGTGAGATGTCGCGACTCGGCGCACTCGGCGCCCGGCTCTACCGCGGTGAGGTCGGCTACGACTTCGTCGGCAAGCGGAAGATCTGGTACGGGATCTCGATCCTGATCACCATCACGGCCATCGTCGGCCTGGCGGTGCGGGGCCTCAACATGGGCATCGAGTTCAAGGGCGGCGCGGTCTTCACCACCCCGAGCACGAGCATCTCCGTGTCCCAGGCCCAGACGGACGCCCAGGAGGCGTCCGGCCACGACGCGATCGTCCAGAGGCTGGGCGACGGCAAGCTGCGTATCCAGGTCACCGAGCTGAACACCTCGCAGGCCGACGCCGTGAAGACCAAGCTCGCCCAGGACCTGAAGATCGACGAGGCGGACATCGCCGCCGACCTGGTCGGACCGAGCTGGGGCGAGACGATCGCCAACAAGGCGTGGACCGGCCTCGGGATCTTCCTGTTCCTGGTGGTGATCTATCTCGCGATCGCCTTCGAATGGCGGATGGCGGTCGCGGCGCTGATCGCCCTGATCCATGACCTCACCATCACCGTCGGGGTGTACGCCCTGGTCGGCTTCGAGGTCACCCCGGGTACGGTGATCGGTCTGCTGACCATTCTCGGTTACTCCCTCTACGACACGGTCGTCGTCTTCGACAGCCTCAAGGAGGGGTCGAAGGGCATCACCAAGCAGACCCGGTGGACCTACGGCGAGATCGCCAACCGCTCCATCAACGGGACCCTGGTGCGCTCCATCAACACCACCGTGGTCGCGCTGCTGCCGGTCGGCGCTCTGCTCTTCATCGGCGGCGGCTTCCTCGGCGCCGGCATGCTGAACGACATCTCGCTGTCGCTCTTCGTCGGCCTCGCCGCCGGTGCGTACTCCTCGATCTTCATCGCCACGCCGCTCGTCGCCGACCTCAAGGAACGCGACCCGCAGATGAAGGCGCTGAAGAGGCGCGTACTCGCCAAGCGGGCCTCCGCCGCCGCCAAGGGTGAATCGCCCGAGGGGCACGACGGGTACGACGGATACGCCGACGCCGCCGACGAGTCCGACAGCGCGTTCCCCGGTGACGTGGCGCCCGCCGCCGCCGTCGTCGGTCCCCGTGGCCGCGGTGGCCGGGGCCGTCCGTCGGGACGGCGCCGATGACCGGCGCGGACACCCGGGAGCTGCTGCTCAGCCGCATCCGTGACGTCGCGGACCACCCGAAGCCCGGCGTGCTGTTCAAGGACATCACGCCGTTGCTCGCGGACCCGAAGGCGTTCACGGCGCTGACCGACGCCCTCGCCGAGCTGTGCGTGCTGCACGGCGCCACGAAGGTCGTCGGGCTGGAGGCCCGGGGCTTCATCCTGGCCGCCCCCGTGGCGGTCCGGGCGGGCCTCGGGTTCATCCCCGTACGCAAGGCGGGCAAGCTCCCCGGAGCGACGCTGTCGCAGGCGTACGAGCTGGAGTACGGCACCGCCGAGATGGAGGTGCACGCCGAGGACCTGGAGGCGGGCGACCGCGTCCTCGTCATCGACGACGTCCTCGCCACGGGCGGTACGGCCGAGGCGTCGGTCGAGCTGGTCCGGCGGGCCGGAGCCGAGGTCGTCGGCGTGGCCGTCCTGATGGAGCTGGGCTTCCTGGGCGGCAGGGCACGGCTGGAGCCGGCGCTGCGCGGGGCCCCGCTGGAGGCCCTGATCACGCTCTGAGTGGTTTCGCGATACGCGCGGACGGGCACCTGGGAACAACCGGGTGCCCGTCCGCGTTGTGCCGTGCCCGCGTCGCCGCCCCGGTCCTCGGGACGAGAGGGACGCCCGGGGTCGATACCATGGAAGCTCCGGGCCTGACCGGGGACCTGGATCCGCACGAGGAGCGCTCTTGCCAGAAGAGGTCCAGCCACTGGCCGCCACGACGCCGGACGAGTCTGCCCAGCCGGCCGCGGCGGGACCCGCCGCTGAGCGGGACGGGGCCGCCGTCGCGGCGGACGCGAAGCCCGCGCAGCCGCCGGCGGCGACCTCCGGCGCCCAGCCCGGGGGCGCTCCCGTGCCACCTGCCCCGGAGCGGCCCGCGACCCCTGTCACCGCCCCCAAACCGGGCCCGGCGGCCGCTCCCCGTACCGGCGGATCCTCCAACCGGGTACGGGCGCGTCTCGCCCGGCTCGGCGTGCAGCGCTCGTCGCCGTACAACCCGGTCCTGGAACCGCTGCTGCGGACCGTGCGCGGCAACGATCCCAAGATCGAGACCGCCACGCTCCGCCAGATCGAGAACGCCTACCAGGTCGCCGAGCGCTGGCACCGGGGTCAGAAGCGCAAGAGCGGGGACCCGTACATCACCCACCCCCTCGCGGTGACGACGATCCTCGCCGAGCTGGGCATGGACCCCGCCACCCTGATGGCGGGCCTGCTGCACGACACCGTCGAGGACACCGAGTACGGCCTGGACACCCTCCGCCGCGACTTCGGCGACCAGGTCGCGCTGCTCGTCGACGGCGTCACCAAGCTCGACAAGGTCAAGTTCGGCGAGGCCGCGCAGGCCGAGACCGTACGCAAGATGGTCGTGGCCATGGCCAAGGACCCGCGCGTCCTGGTCATCAAGCTCGCCGACCGGCTGCACAACATGCGCACCATGCGCTATCTCAAGCGGGAGAAGCAGGAGAAGAAGGCCCGCGAGACGCTGGAGATCTACGCGCCCCTGGCCCACCGGCTGGGCATGAACACCATCAAGTGGGAGCTGGAGGACCTCGCCTTCGCGATCCTCTACCCCAAGATGTACGACGAGATCGTCCGGCTCGTCGCCGAGCGGGCCCCCAAGCGCGACGAATACCTGGCCATAGTGACCGACGAGGTCCAGTCGGACCTGCGCGCGGCCCGGATCAAGGCCACCGTCACCGGCCGCCCGAAGCACTACTACAGCGTCTACCAGAAGATGATCGTCCGCGGCCGTGACTTCGCGGAGATCTACGACCTGGTGGGCATCCGCGTCCTCGTCGACACCGTCCGCGACTGCTACGCGGCGCTCGGCACCGTCCACGCCCGGTGGAATCCGGTCCCGGGGCGGTTCAAGGACTACATCGCGATGCCCAAGTTCAACATGTACCAGTCGCTGCACACGACGGTCATCGGCCCCAACGGCAAGCCCGTCGAGCTGCAGATCCGCACCTTCGACATGCACCGCCGCGCCGAGTACGGCATCGCGGCGCACTGGAAGTACAAGCAGGAGGCCGTCGCCGGTGCCTCCAAGGTCCGCACCGACGTCCCGAAGAACACGGGCAAGGGCGCCGGCCAGGACACCGTCAACGACATGGCGTGGCTGCGCCAGCTGCTGGACTGGCAGAAGGAGACCGAGGACCCCAGCGAATTCCTGGAGTCGCTCCGCTTCGACCTGTCCCGCAACGAGGTCTTCGTCTTCACCCCCAAGGGCGATGTCATAGCGCTGCCCGCCGGGGCCACCCCCGTCGACTTCGCGTACGCCGTCCACACCGAGGTCGGCCACCGCACCATAGGAGCGCGGGTCAACGGGCGGCTCGTACCGCTCGAATCGACTCTCGACAACGGCGATCTGGTGGAGGTCTTCACCTCCAAGGCGTCCGGCGCGGGCCCCTCACGCGACTGGCTGGGCTTCGTCAAGTCGCCGCGGGCCAGGAACAAGATCCGCGCGTGGTTCTCCAAGGAGCGCCGCGACGAGGCGATCGAGCAGGGCAAGGACTCCATCGCGCGGGCCATGCGCAAGCAGAACCTGCCGATCCAGCGCATCCTCACCGGCGACTCGCTGGTCACCCTCGCGCACGAGATGCGCTACCCGGACATCTCCTCCCTGTACGCGGCGATCGGCGAGGGCCATGTGGCCGCCGCCGGCGTCGTCCAGAAGCTGGTGCAGGCCCTCGGCGGCGAGGAGGCCGCCAACGAGGACATCGCCGAGAGCGCACCGCCCTCGCGCGGCCGCTCCAAGCGCCGCGCCAACGCCGACCCGGGTGTGGTCGTCAAGGGCGTCGACGACGTCTGGGTGAAGCTCGCCCGCTGCTGCACGCCGGTCCCGGGCGACCCGATCATCGGCTTCGTCACCCGGGGCAGCGGCGTCTCGGTGCACCGCGCCGACTGCGTCAACGTGGACTCGCTGTCGCAGCAGCCCGAACGGATCCTCGAAGTCGAGTGGGCGCCCACCCAGTCGTCGGTCTTCCTGGTCGCCATCCAGGTCGAGGCGCTGGACCGGTCCCGGCTGCTGTCGGACGTCACGCGCGTTCTCTCCGACCAGCATGTGAACATCCTGTCCGCGGCCGTGCAGACCTCCCGTGACCGGGTCGCCACCTCGCGCTTCACCTTCGAGATGGGCGACCCGAAGCACCTGGGGCACGTCCTGAAGGCGGTCCGGGGTGTCGAGGGCGTCTACGACGTCTACCGGGTCACCTCGGCGCGCAGGCCCTGAGAGCGGGGCCGCCGACCTGAGAGCTGGGCCCGCCCGGGCCCGCCGGGGCTCGGACCACGGGAAGGGCCTCCCGTACGTCACGTACGGGAGGCCCTTTCACGTATCAGCCCGGAGGGCCGGTCGCCCTACCAGGGCCTGGCGTGCCCTAGCCGCCGAACTCCTGGAGCCCCTTGAGCGCCTGGTCCAGCAGCGCCTGGCGGCCCTCCAGCTCCCTGGCGAGCTTGTCCGCCCTGGAGTTGTTGCCCGCCGCACGCGCCGTGTCGATCTGCGCACGCAGCTTGTCGACGGCCGCCTGGAGCTGCCCCGTCAGACCCGCGGCACGCGCGCGCGCCTCCGGGTTCGTCCGGCGCCACTCGTTCTCCTCGGACTCCTGAAGAGCCCGCTCCACGGTGTGCATCCGGGCCTCGATCTTGGGCCTGGCGTCACGCGGCACATGGCCGATGGCCTCCCAGCGCTCGTTGAGCGCCCGGAAAGCCGCCCTGGCCGCCTTGAGGTCCGTCACCGGCAGCAGCCGCTCGGCCTCGACCGCCAGCTCTTCCTTCGCCTTGAGGTTCTCGGTCTGCTCGGCGTCGCGCTCGGCGAAGACCTCGCCGCGGGCGGCGAAGAAGACGTCCTGGGCGCCGCGGAAGCGGTTCCACAGATCGTCCTCGGACTCGCGCTGGGCGCGGCCCGCCGCCTTCCAGTCCGTCATCAGCTCGCGGTAGCGCGCGGCCGTCGCACCCCAGTCGGTGGAGCCGGAGAGTGCCTCCGCCTCCGCGACCAGCTTCTCCTTGACCTTGCGGGCGTCCTCACGCTGCGCGTCGAGCGCGGCGAAATGCGCCTTGCGGCGCTTCGAGAACGCCGAGCGCGCGTGCGAGAAACGGTGCCACAGCTCGTCGTCGGACTTCCGGTCCAGCCTCGGCAGGCCCTTCCAGATGTCCACCAGCGCCCGCAGCCGCTCACCGGCCGACCGCCACTGCTCGCTCTCGGCCAGACTCTCCGCCTCGACGACCAGCGCCTCCTTGGCCTGGCGCGACTCGTCGGTCTGCTTCGCGCGCTGGACCTTGCGCTCCTCACGGCGCGCGTCGACCGTCGCGACCAGCTCGTCGAGCCGCTTGCGCAGCGCTTCGAGATCCCCCACGGCATGGTGCTCGTCGACCTGTCCGCGCAGATGCTCGATGGCCACGGCCGCATCCTTCGCGGACAGGTCGGTGGTCTTCACCCGCCGTTCGAGGAGGCCGATCTCGACGACCAAGCCCTCGTACTTGCGCTCGAAATAGGCCAGAGCCTCATCCGGAGAGCCAGCCTGCCACGATCCGACGACCTGCTCGCCCTCGGCCGTCCGCACGTACACGGTGCCCGTCTCATCGACGCGGCCCCACGGGTCGCTGCTCACAGCGCCTCCTCCACCTGATGCCACGCAAGGGTCGCCCCCGGGCATCGTCCACAGATTCCTGGGACGGGCCGCGCCCGCCCCGCACAACGCCAATCTAGGCGACCGGCCGCCCGGCTGTCCGCACTCAGCACGGCCGAATTCAGAGGGTCACGCCTTGTCGACCGTGCCCTTCTCCACGGTGACGGCCTTCTTGGGCGCGCCGTCGCCCGCGCCGCCGTCCACGCCGGCCTTGGCCACGTTCTCCACGACCTTCAGACCGGCCGCGTCCATGGTCCCGAACGGGGTGTACGTGGGCGGCAGCTTGGTCTCCTTGTAGACGAGGAAGAACTGGCTGCCGCCGGTGTGCGGCTGGCCGGTGTTGGCCATCGCCACCGTCCCCGCCGGGAACGTGACGGTGCCGTCGGCGCCGGCCTTGCCGAGGGCGGTCAGATTCTCGTCCGGGATCGTGTAACCGGGACCGCCCGTGCCGTCACCCTTCGGGTCGCCGCACTGGAGGACGAAGATGCCCTCGGTGGTGAGGCGGTGGCACTTCGTGTTGTCGAAGTAACCCTTGTCGGCGAGCGCCTTGAACGAATTCACCGTGTGCGGCGTCTTCTTGGCGTCCATCGAGAAGGAGATGTCGCCCTGGTTCGTCTTCAGGGACATCGTGTACTTCGCGGCCTGGTCGATCGTCATCTTCGGCTCGGGCGAGCTGCTCTCGCTCGGCGACGGCGGCGTGGGCGACGGGGTCGCCGTCGCCGTGGCGGTGTCCTTGCTGTCGCTGCCCGTCAGACCGCCCGTGGCGTACGCGGTGGCACCACCGGCCACCACCACGGCCAGCGCGGACGCGATGATGATGTTGCGGCGCTTCGCCTTCCTCCGGGCGGTAACACGGCGCTCCTGCTGCCGCTCGTACTTCTTCCGGGCGAGCTCCCGCCGCCGCTGATCGCTGCTGACCACCGGGTCTTCTCCTCGACTGTCGTGGGGCTCCGTATACCGTACGGGGCCGACTAGCCCCGTACGGTATATGGGTTGGCTGTGGAATGAGCAGCGCCGGTAGGCTCTGATCTGCCGCATTCTCCCGGCGTACGACGTATGCCGCCCTCATCCAGACCTCATCCAGACCTGTTCCGGACCTCTTCGGACGACATGTGAAGGACGATCGTGCTCATTGCCGGGTTCCCCGCCGGGGCCTGGGGGACCAATTGCTACCTGGTCGCCCCCGCCGCCGGTGAAGAGTGCGTGATCATCGACCCCGGCCATCAGGCCACCCAGGGAGTCGAGGACGCGATCAAGAAGCACCGGCTCAAGCCCGTCGCCGTGATCCTCACCCATGGCCACATCGACCATGTCGCCTCGGTCGTCCCGGTCTGCGGGGCGCATGACGTGCCCGCGTGGATCCACCCCGCCGACCGGTACATGATGAGCGACCCGGAGAAGGCCCTCGGCGTCCCGATCGGGATGCCTCTCATGGGTGAGCTGACCGTGGGAGAGCCGGACGACGTCCGGGTGCTGACCGACGGCTCCGAACTGGCGCTGGCGGGACTGGAGTTCGCCGTCGCGCACGCGCCCGGCCATACCAAGGGGTCGGTGACCTTCGGACTGCCCGGGGCCGTCGGCGGAGCTGATGTTCCGCCGGTCCTCTTCTCGGGCGACCTGCTGTTCGCCGGCTCCGTCGGACGCACCGACCTGCCCGGCGGCGACCACGCCGAGATGCTCGATTCGCTGGGCCGCGTGTGCCTGCCGCTCGACGACTCGACCGTGGTGCTGTCCGGCCACGGCCCCCAGACGACCATCGGCCGGGAGCGCGCCACCAACCCGTATCTGCGGGATGTGGCCGCCGGCTTCGGAAGCGGCCCGACCGCCGCTCCGCGACGAGGAATGTGACGTACCGATCTCCATGAGTACCTTCCAGGCCCCCAAAGGCACCTACGACCTGATCCCGCCCGACTCCGCGGTCTTCCTCGCGGTCCGCGAGGCCATCTCCGCGCCGCTGAAGAACTCCGGCTACGGCTACATCGAGACGCCCGGCTTCGAGAACGTCGAGCTGTTCGCCCGCGGCGTCGGCGAGTCCACCGACATCGTCTCCAAGGAGATGTACGCCTTCGAGACCAAGGGCGGCGACCAGCTGGCGCTGCGTCCCGAGGGCACCGCCTCCGTGCTGCGCGCCGCGCTGGAGGCCAACCTCCACAAGGCCGGCAACCTGCCGGTCAAGCTCTGGTACTCCGGCTCGTACTACCGCTACGAGCGCCCGCAGAAGGGCCGGTACCGGCACTTCTCGCAGGTCGGCGCCGAGGCGATCGGCGCGGAGGACCCCGCGCTGGACGCCGAACTGATCATCCTGGCCGACCAGGCCTACCGCACGCTCGGCCTGCGGAACTTCCGGATCCTGCTGAACTCGCTCGGCGACCAGGAGTGCCGTCCCGTCTACCGCGAGGCGCTGCAGGGCTTCCTGCGCGCCCTCGACCTGGACGAGGAGACCCGCCGCCGGATCGAGATCAACCCCCTGCGGGTCCTCGACGACAAGCGGGCCGACGTCCAGAAGCAGCTCGTCGGGGCGCCGCTGCTGCGGGACCACCTCTGCGACGCGTGCAAGGCGTACCACGAAGAGGTACGCGAGCTGCTGACGGCGGCCGGGGTGACGTACGAGGACGACGACAAGCTCGTACGCGGCCTCGACTACTACACCCGCACCACCTTCGAGTTCGTTCACGACGGCCTCGGTTCCCAGTCCGCCGTCGGCGGCGGCGGCCGCTACGACGGCCTCTCCGAGATGATCGGCGGCCCGGCGCTCCCGTCGGTCGGCTGGGCGCTCGGCGTGGACCGTACGGTGCTGGCACTGGAGGCGGAGGGCATCACGCTCGACATCCCCGCCGCCACCAGCGTGTACGCGGTACCGCTCGGCGAGGAGGCGCGGCGGCGGCTGTTCGCCGTCGTCACCGAGCTCCGCAAGGCGGGCGTCCCCGCGGACTTCGCCTTCGGTGGCCGGGGCCTCAAGGGCGCGATGAAGTCCGCCAACAGGTCGGGCGCGCGCTACACGATCGTCGCCGGCGAGCGCGATCTCGCGGAGGGCGTCGCGCAGCTCAAGGACATGGAGACCGGCGAGCAGACCGCGGTCGCGCTCGACGCTCTCGTGACGGAGCTCACACAGCGGCTCGGCTGAGCGCGGCGGACGGTGCGGGGCCCGGACGGTGACCGTCCGGGCCCCGCTGTCTTTATGTCCGGCGAACGGTGGTGGGGGCAGGCCGTGCGGCACAATGACTCTGCCCCCACCTGTCACCGAAGCATGGAACGGCGATATGACGAGTGCAGCGCTTGACGACGTCTCCTCCCAGCGGGAGGAGGGGAGCGCCCCGCGTACGGTCGGTGGCGGCCGGGGATTCGCACTGCTGCTGGTGATCACGGGAGCGGCCGGGCTGCTGGCCGCGTGGGTCATCACCATCGACAAGTTCAAACTGCTGGAGGACCCGAACTTCACCCCGGGATGCAGCCTGAACCCGGTGGTCTCCTGCGGAAACATCATGAAGAGCGCCCAGGCCTCCGCGTTCGGCTTCCCGAACCCGATGCTCGGCCTGGCCACCTACTCCGTCGTCATCGCCATCGGGCTCGCGCTGCTGGCCGGGGCGCGCTACCGGGGCTGGTTCTGGCTCGGGCTCAACGCGGGCACGCTGTTCGGCGTCGGCTTCTGCACCTGGCTCCAGTACCAGTCGCTCTACAGCATCAACTCGCTCTGCCTGTGGTGCTGCCTGGCCTGGGTCTCCACGATCCTGATGTTCTGGTACGTGACCGCCCACAACATCCGGAACAAGATCCTTCCCGCGCCCGCCTGGCTGCGCGGCTTCCTGGGCGAGTTCACCTGGGTGCTGCCGGTCCTGCACATCGGCGTCATCGGGATGCTGATCCTGACCCGCTGGTGGGACTTCTGGATCAGCTGACGGCCGGACCCCTGACGGCCGGACCCCGCACCCGGACCCGGGCGACGCGGGGCCCAGGTGACCGTCCGGACGGTGTTGACCGCGTTGTCAGCGGGCTGGCATAGGCTTCACGCGTGGAGCCCGACCTCTTTACCGCAGCCGCCGAAGAGCGCCAGGAGAAGGATCCGTCCAGCAGCCCGCTGGCCGTCCGGATGCGTCCGCGCGTCCTCGACGAAGTCGTCGGCCAGCAGCACCTGCTGAAGCTGGGATCCCCGCTGCGCCGGCTCGTCGGCGAGGGCAGCGGCGGCCCCGCCGGTCCCTCGTCCGTGATCCTCTGGGGCCCGCCGGGCACCGGCAAGACGACCCTCGCGTACGTCGTCTCCAAGGCGACCAACAAACGCTTCGTCGAGCTGTCGGCGATCACCGCGGGCGTCAAGGAGGTACGGGCCGTCATCGACGGAGCCCGCCGGGCCTCCGGCGGTTTCGGCAAGGACACCGTCCTGTTCCTCGACGAGATCCACCGCTTCAGCAAGGCCCAGCAGGACTCCCTGCTGCCCGCCGTGGAGAACCGCTGGGTCACGCTCATCGCCGCCACCACCGAGAATCCGTACTTCTCGGTGATCTCCCCGCTGCTCTCCCGCTCCCTGCTGCTCACACTGGAACCGCTCACCGACGAGGACCTGCGCAGTCTGCTGCGGCGCGCGCTCGCCGAGGAGCGCGGGCTCGGCGGGGCGGTCACCCTCCCCGAGGACGCCGAGGCCCACCTGCTGCGGATCGCCGGCGGGGACGCCCGGCGCGCGCTGACCGCGCTGGAGGCGGCGGCCGGTGCCGCGCTCGCCAAGAGCGAGCCGGAGATCACCCTCCGTACCGTCGAGGAGACCGTCGACCGGGCCGCGGTGATGTACGACCGCGACGGCGACCAGCACTACGACGTGGCGAGCGCCCTCATCAAGTCGATCCGCGGCTCCGACGTGGACGCGGCCCTGCACTACCTCGCCCGGATGATCGACGCGGGGGAGGACCCCCGGTTCATCGCCCGGCGGCTGATGATCTCGGCGAGCGAGGACATCGGCCTCGCCGATCCGACGGCCCTGCCGATCGCGGTCGCCGCGGCGCAGGCCGTGGCCATGATCGGCTTCCCGGAGGCCGCGCTGACCCTGAGCCACGCCACCATCGCGCTGGCCCTCGCCCCCAAGTCGAACGCGGCCACGACGGCGATCTCGGCGGCCCTCGAAGACGTCAAGAAGGGCATGGCCGGGCCGGTCCCGCCCCATCTGCGCGACGGCCACTACAAGGGCGCGGCCAAGCTGGGCCACGCACAGGGCTATGTCTACCCGCACGACGTACCGGGCGGGATCGCCGCCCAGCAGTACGCCCCGGACGCGGTGCGGGGCAAGCGGTACTACGAGCCCACGCGGTACGGCGCGGAAGCGCGTTACGCCGATGTGGTCGACAAGGTGCGCGAGCGGCTGCGCGGCGACGGCTCCTGACGTCGGGCAGCGCCTCGGGCCCGGCCCCCGGCGCCGTACGGTCCGGCCCCGGGAAAACCGGCGGCGGGGAGCATGTAGTCTGTACCCGAGTTCGTGTGCGTTCGGCTGCTGACGGCATCCGATCGATTTCAAGCCGGCTGGGACGCGGCTGACCATGAGCTGATCGGACCTCCGTCAACCCGACACCCCTTGAGCGGTGTCGCACGCGATGCCTCCGCGCACGCTGTTGTGGTTGCCTGTGCTGTCCGTGATGCCTGTGGTTGTTCCCCGGGGCGAGACGCGCGATCTCCTTGAGCAAGGTGAACCTACAACGGAGGTCTGGAGAACGTGCCTAACCAGTCGCGTCCCAAGGTCAAGAAGTCGCGTGCGCTCGGTATCGCGCTGACGCCGAAGGCTGTCAAGTACTTCGAGGCCCGTCCCTACCCGCCGGGCGAGCACGGCCGTGGACGCAAGCAGAACAGTGACTACAAGGTCCGTCTGCTCGAGAAGCAGCGTCTGCGCGCCCAGTACGACATCAGCGAGCGCCAGATGGCCCGCGCCTACGACCGCGCCAAGAAGGCCGAAGGCAAGACGGGCGAGGCGCTGGTCGTCGAGCTCGAGCGCCGCCTCGACGCGCTGGTCCTGCGGTCGGGCATCGCCCGCACCATCTACCAGGCCCGCCAGATGGTCGTGCACGGTCACATCGAGGTCAACGGCGGCAAGGTCGACAAGCCGTCGTTCCGCGTCCGTCCCGACGACGTCGTGATGGTCCGCGAGCGCAGCCGCGAGAAGGTTCCCTTCCAGGTCGCGCGCGAGGGTGGCTACGACACCGACGGCGAGACCCCGCGCTACCTGCAGGTCAACCTGAAGGCCCTGGCGTTCCGCCTGGACCGCGACCCGCAGCGCAAGGAAATCCCGGTCATCTGCGACGAGCAGCTGGTCGTCGAGTACTACGCCCGCTGACGCAGGCGTACCTCACAGCGCTTCAGCCCGTCGCTTCCCCGCCGATTCCGGTGGGGGAGCGACGGGCTTCCGCGTTTGCGGCGGTCGCCGGGGCCGCCGTGCGGCGGTAAACGCGGTTCGGGGTGCGACCGTCGGCGCGATAGGGTCGTTCGGACAACAGCGACAAGCTAGGGAGCGGTGCAGCGTGACCGGTGGAGAGGTTGCCGGGATCCTGGTGGCCGTCTTCTGGGCGATCCTGGTCTCCTTCCTCGCCGTGGTGCTGGTGAGGCTGGCCCAGACGCTCAAGGCGACCACCAGACTCGTGGCGGATGTGACGGAACAGGCTGTCCCCCTGCTGGCGGACGCCTCGGCGACGGTCCGCTCCGCGCAGACCCAGCTGGACCGGGTCGACGCGATCGCCACGGATGTCCAGGAAGTCACCTCCAACGCGTCGGCGCTCTCCTCCACGGTCGCCTCGACCTTCGGCGGTCCGCTGGTCAAGGTCGCGGCCTTCGGCTACGGCGTACGGCAGGCCATGTCGCGCAGGACGGCACCGGCCGCCGCGGACGGACCCGCCGATACGCCGTCCCGTCGCAAGGTGGTCGTCGGCCGCACGGTGCCGTCGGCCAGGCGCAGGAACAGGAAGGGCTGACGCAGCGATGTTCCGCCGTACGTTCTGGTTCACCGCCGGCGCGGCAGCCGGTGTCTGGGCCACCACCAAGGTCAACCGCAAGCTGAAGCAGCTGACCCCGGAGAGCCTCGCCGCCCAGGCGGCGAACAAGGCGATCGACGCCGGGCACAAGCTCAAGGACTTCGCCGTCGACGTCAGGACCGGAATGGTCCGGCGCGAGGCCGAACTGGGCGAGGCACTGGGCCTCGGCACACCGGCCGACGACCGGGCGCTTCCCGCGCCGAGGCGCGTCGCCGCCATCGAGCACACCGAACACCCCGGGCACCCCCGGACCGAACACATCTCCAAGCCGTACAACCGGAATGAGGACCACTGATGGAGTCGGCTGAAATCCGCCGCCGCTGGCTGAGCTTCTTCGAGGAGCGCGGGCACACCGTCGTGCCTTCGGCGTCGCTCATCGCGGACGACCCGACTCTGCTGCTGGTCAACGCGGGCATGGTGCCCTTCAAGCCGTACTTCCTCGGCGAGACGAAGCCGCCCGCCCCGCGCGCCACGAGTGTCCAGAAGTGCGTCCGCACGCCGGACATCGAAGAGGTCGGCAAGACGACCCGGCACGGCACGTTCTTCCAGATGTGCGGCAACTTCTCCTTCGGGGACTACTTCAAGGAAGGCGCCATCAAGCTCGCCTGGGAGCTGCTGACCAGCTCCGTGGCGGACGGCGGCTTCGGCCTGGAGCCGGAGAAGCTCTGGATCACCGTCTACCTCGACGACGACGAGGCCGAGCGGATCTGGCGCGAGGAGGTCGGCGTCCCCGCCGAGCGCATCCAGCGTCTGGGCAAGAAGGACAACTTCTGGTCCATGGGCGTCCCGGGCCCCTGCGGCCCCTGCTCCGAGATCAACTACGACCGGGGTCCCGAGTTCGGCGCCGAGGGCGGTCCGGCCGTCAACGACGAGCGCTACGTGGAGATCTGGAACCTGGTCTTCATGCAGTACGAGCGCGGCGCCGGCGACGGCAAGGAGGACTTCCCGATCCTCGGCGACCTGCCGTCGCGGAACATCGACACGGGTCTGGGCCTCGAACGGCTCGCCATGATCCTCCAGGGCGTACAGAACATGTACGAGACCGACACCCTGCGCGTCGTCATGGACAAGGCCACCGAGCTGACCGGCGTCCGCTACGGCGCCAAGCACGAGTCCGACGTCTCGATGCGCGTGGTCGCCGACCACATCCGTACGTCCGTGATGCTCATCGGCGACGGCGTCACCCCCGGCAACGAGGGCCGTGGCTACGTCCTGCGCCGCATCATGCGCCGCGCCATCCGCAACATGCGGCTGATGGGCGCCACCGGACCGGTCGTCCAGGACCTCATCGACGTCGTGATCGACACGATGGGCCGGCAGTACCCGGAGCTGCTCACCGACCGCAAGCGCGTCGAGGCCGTGGCCCTCGCCGAGGAGGCCGCCTTCCTCAAGGCCCTCAAGGGCGGCACGAACATCCTCGACACCGCCGTCACCGACACCAAGGCCGCCGGCGGGCAGGTCCTCTCCGGCGACAAGGCGTTCCTGCTCCACGACACCTGGGGCTTCCCGATCGACCTCACCCTGGAGATGGCCGCCGAACAGGGCCTCTCCGTGGACGAGGACGGCTTCCGCCGCCTGATGAAGGAACAGCGGGAGCGGGCCAAGGCCGACGCCAGGGCCAAGAAGTCCGGGCACGCCGACCTCTCCGCCTACCGCCAGGTCGCCGACAGCGGCGGCTCCACCGAATTCACCGGCTACACCTCCACCGAGGGCGAGTCGACCATCGTCGGCCTGCTCGTCGACGGTGTCTCCTCGCCCGCCGCCACCGAGGGCGACGAGGTCGAGATCGTCCTCGACCGCACCCCCTTCTACGCCGAGGGCGGCGGCCAGCTCGCCGACCAGGGCCGGATCAGGCTCGACAACGGCGCCGTCGTCCAGGTCAGGGATGTCCAGCAGCCGGTGCCGGGTGTCTCCGTCCACAAGGGCTCGGTGCAGGTCGGCGAGGTGACGGTCGGCGCCTCCGCCTACGCCGCCATCGACCTCACCCGCCGCCGTGCCATCGCCCGCGCCCACAGCGCCACGCACCTCACGCACCAGGCGCTGCGCGACGCGCTCGGCCCGACGGCCGCCCAGGCCGGCTCCGAGAACTCGCCGGGCCGCTTCCGCTTCGACTTCGGCTCGCCCGCCGCCGTACCCGGCACGGTCCTCACCGATGTCGAGCAGAAGATCAACGAGGTGCTCGCCCGGGAGCTGGACGTCCAGGCCGAGGTGATGTCCATCGACGACGCCAAGAAGCAGGGCGCCATCGCCGAGTTCGGCGAGAAGTACGGCGAGCGGGTCCGGGTCGTCACCATCGGCGACTTCTCCAAGGAACTCTGCGGCGGTACGCACGTCCTCAACACCGCCCAGCTGGGTCTGGTGAAGCTGCTCGGCGAGTCGTCGATCGGCTCCGGCGTGCGCCGTATCGAAGCCCTGGTCGGCGTCGACGCCTACCACTTCCTCGCCAGGGAGCACACGGTCGTCGCCCAGCTCCAGGAGCTGGTCAAGGGCCGCTCGGAGGAGCTGCCCGAGAAGATCTCCGGCATGCTCGCCAAGCTGAAGGACGCCGAGAAGGAGATCGAGAAGTTCCGCGCCGAGAAGGTGCTGGCGGCCGCCGCCGGACTCGTCGACACGGCCCAGGACGTACGCGGTACGGCCCTGGTCACCGGACAGGTCCCGGACGGCACCTCGGCCGACGACCTGCGCAAGCTGGTCCTCGACGTGCGGGGCCGTATCCCGGGGGACCGGCCGGCCGTCGTCGCGCTGTTCACCACCGCCAACGGACGCCCGCTGACGGTCATCGCCACCAACGAGGCCGCCCGTGAGCGCGGCCTCAAGGCCGGCGACCTGGTCCGTACCGCCGCCAAGACCCTCGGCGGCGGCGGTGGCGGCAAGCCGGACGTCGCCCAGGGCGGTGGCCAGAACCCGGACGCGATCGGGGACGCCGTGGCCGCGGTCGAGCGCGCCGTCGCCGAGACGGCCTGACCCGGATGAGACGAGGACGCCGGCTCGCGATCGACGTCGGGGACGCCCGGATCGGGGTCGCCTCGTGCGACCCCGACGGGATCCTCGCCACGCCGGTGGAGACCGTGCCGGGACGTGACGTCCCGGCCGCCCACCGGCGGCTGCGGCAGATCGTCGAGGAGTACGAGCCGATCGAGGTGCTGATCGGGCTGCCGCGCTCCCTCAACGGGGGCGAGGGCCCGGCGGCGGCGAAGGTGCGTCTGTTCGCCCAGGAGGTGGCGCGGGGTATCGCGCCCCTCCCGGTGCGGCTGGTCGACGAGCGGATGAGTACGGTGACGGCGAGCCAGGGACTGCGCGCTTCGGGTGTGAAGTCCAAGAAGGGCCGCTCCGTCATCGATCAGGCCGCCGCGGTGGTCATCCTGCAGAGCGCTCTGGAGTCCGAACGGGTCTCGGGTGAGGCCCCGGGCGAGGGCGTCGAAGTGGTCATCTGATCGCGGTACGGTAACGTTCCGCGCGATGCGGCCGCATTCGAACAGCTGCCGCACAACAGAGAGGCGCAACGGACGCCGTGCCACTGGCGCTCAGCGGCCGACGCCTCGCGGCTCTAGGGGATCGATGACTGACTATGGCCGGGGCCCCGGCTCCGAACCGTGGCACCCAGAGGATCCCCTGTACGGGGACCAGGGGTGGAGCGCGCAGCAGGCCGCCGAGGGCGGCGCACCCTACGGCGGGCAGCCGCAGCAGCAGTACCCGCAGCAGCACCCCCAGGCTGAGTCGCAGGCGCAGTACGGGGGCGGACAGGACCCGTACCAGCAGCCTTACCCACCGCAGCAGTACGGCGGTCAGCAGCACGGCGGTCTGCCGCACGCGGGGCAGCAGCAGGCGGGGCAGCAGCACGGGCAGCAGCAGTACCCGCAGCAGTACGGCGATCCCCAGTACGGCGGGCAGCAGCCCCAGGCCCCGCAGCAGGCCCAGCAGGCCCAGCAGTACAACGACCCCCAGTACAACGGCGGATGGGACACCGGCCAGCAGGCCGCCATGCCGTACGGCGGGAACCCCGCGATGTCCTACGAGGGCCGGCAGGGCGCCGGCTACGGCGAGAACCCGGACTACTACGGCACCCCCGAGGCGTATCCGCCGCCCCGGCCCCCGGCACGCCGGGGAGCCGAGCCACCGGCGGGAGCGGACCCTCAGGCCGGGAACGACTGGGACGGTCAGCCTCGGCAGGAGGAGACCCACCCCTTCTTCACCGGTGACGGCGGCGACGCCGACGGCCGGGACGGGCAGGGCCGTGACGAGGCCGGGGACGACGAGGCCGGGGACGACGAGGACCCGGCCGGGAGCCGCCGGGGCAACGGCGGCGACCGCCGTGGCAAGACGAAGAAGAATCGCAGCGGCCGCGCCTGCCTGGTGCTGGCCGTGGTGCTCGTGGGCGGCGTCGGTGGCGTCGGCTACGTCGGCTACAACTTCTGGCAGGACAAGTTCGGCGCCGCTCCCGACTACGCCGGCTCGGGCTCGGGCTCGGTCCAGGTCGAGATCCCGCAGGGCGCCGGCGGTTACGAGATCGCCGCCATCCTGGTCAAGAACGGGGTGGTGAAGAGCCAGGGCGCCTTCGTCACCGCACAGGACTCCAACCCCAAGGGCAAGACCATCCAGGCGGGCGTGTACACGCTCGGCAAGGAGATGTCCGCGGCGAACGCCGTGACGGCGATGCTCGACCCCGCCAGCCGTACCGCGAACGCGCTCATCATCCCCGAGGGCAAGTCGGACGCCTGGATCTACGAACAGATCGACAAGCGGCTCGAACTCAAGGCCGGCTCCACCGCGGCCGTCGCCAAGGCACAGGCGAAGAACCTGGGCCTGCCGGAGTGGGCCGACGACAACAAGGACATCAAGGACCCGCTGGAGGGCTTCCTCTACCCGGCGAGCTATCCGCTCGCGAAGGGGACGAAGCCGGAGGCCGTCCTGAAGAAGATGGTCGCCCGCGCCAACGCCGAGTACGGCAAGCAGGACCTCAAGGCCGAGGCCGCCAAGCTCGGACTGGACTCACCGCTCCAGGTGATCACCGTCGCGAGCCTCGTCCAGGCGGAGGGCAAGTACAAGCACGACTTCGACAAGGTCTCCCGGGTCATCTACAACCGCCTGAAGCCCAACAACATGGAGACCGTCGGCCGTCTCGAATTCGACTCCACGGTCAACTACCTCAAGGGCCAGAGCACGCTCGACGTCGGCTCCGTCGACAATCTGCGGAAGATCGACGACCCGTACAACACCTACGCCATAAAGGGTCTTCCGCCCGGTCCCATCGGGAACCCCGGGGCCGACGCCCTGCACTCCGCGCTCAACCCGACGCCCGGCCCCTGGTACTACTTCGTCTCGGTGACCGAGGACAAGACGCTGTTCGCCACCACGAACGCGGAGCACGAGAAGAACCGCCGGCAGTACGAGAAGGAAAAATCCGGCCAGTGAGTTCACCCAGGCGGGCGGCGGTCCTCGGATCGCCCGTCGCCCACTCCCTCTCCCCGGTGCTGCACCGTGCCGCGTACGGGGAACTCGGCCTCGCCCACTGGTCGTACGACCCGTACGACGTGGACGAGGCCGGGCTCCCCGGCTTCTTCGAACGGCTCGACGGCTCCTGGGCCGGACTGTCGCTGACCATGCCGCTCAAGCGGGCCGTCATCCCGCTGCTCGACGAGGTCACCGGCACGGCGGCCTCGGTGGAGGCGGTCAACACGGTCGTGTTCGGCGACGACGGCCGGCGCACGGGCGACAACACCGACATCCCCGGCATGGTCGCCGCACTGCGCGAGCGGGGCGTGACCACGGTCGGCTCCGCGGCGGTCCTGGGCGCGGGCGCCACCGCCTCCTCCGCGCTCGCCGCGCTCTCCCGCGTCTGTACGGGCCCGGTGACCGCCTACGTACGCAGCGAGGCCCGCGCGGCCGAGATGCGCGGCTGGGGCGAACGGCTCGGCGTGGACGTCCGTACGGCGCGCTGGGCGGACGCGGCAGCGGCCTTCACCGCGCCCCTGGTGATCGCCACCACCCCGGCCGGTGCCACCGACGAACTGGCACCGGTAGTCCCTGACCGTCCTGGCACCCTCTTCGACGTCCTGTACGCCCCCTGGCCGACCGCCCTGGCCGGCGCCTGGTCGGCCCGCGGCGGCCAGGTCGTCGGCGGACTCGACCTGCTGGTGCACCAGGCCGTCCTCCAGGTGGAACGCATGACCGGCCGCTCGCCCGCGCCCCTCGCGGAGATGCGCGAGGCAGGGGAGAAGGCACTGGCGGCCCGTTAGGCCCGGCCCCCGTCAGCCCCCTCCCGGCCCCGGGCCGTCTCTGCCGGACAGCCCACCGCCGTACCCCTTCCGGTCCTTCCCGGCATCCTCCGGGCCCGTGCGGCACCCCCGGGCGGCGCCGTGAGAAGGCTCTCCCGGCGACCGGCTCGGCGTCCGCTTGCTGGACCGGCGGCCGGGTCGCGCCGCAGGTCGTGGGAGGATCGGACATGGCGGGCCAGGGCCGCGCACCCGGTCGCGCCGCTTGCAGTTCCAGCGCGCGAGCAGGAGGAGCACCGTTGAGCAGGCTGCGTTGGCTGACCGCGGGGGAGTCGCACGGACCCGCACTCGTGGCGACGCTGGAGGGTCTTCCCGCCGGTGTGCCCATCACGACGGAGATCGTGGGGGATCACCTGGCCCGGCGGCGGCTCGGCTATGGACGCGGCGCGCGGATGAAGTTCGAGCGCGACGAGGTCACCTTCCTCGGCGGCGTACGCCACGGCCTGACCATGGGATCGCCCGTCGCGATCATGGTGGGGAACACCGAGTGGCCCAAGTGGGAGCAGGTCATGTCGGCCGATCCGGTCGACCCCGCCGTGCTGGCCGAGCAGGCCCGCAATGCCCCGCTGACCCGTCCCAGGCCCGGCCACGCCGACCTCGCCGGGATGCAGAAGTACGGCTTCGACGAGGCCCGGCCCATCCTGGAACGCGCCAGCGCCCGCGAGACCGCGGCGCGGGTCGCGCTCGGCGCCGTGGCGCGGTCGTACCTGAAGGAGACCGCCGGGATCGAGATCGTCTCCCATGTCGTCGAGCTGGCCGCCGCCAAGGCCCCGTACGGCGTGTACCCGGTCCCGTCCGACGTGGCGACGCTGGACGCGGACCCGGTGCGCTGCCTGGACGCCGACGCGAGCAAGGCGATGGTCGCCGAGATCGACCAGGCCCACAAGGACGGCGACACCCTCGGCGGGGTCGTCGAGGTACTGGCGTACGGCGTGCCCGTCGGGCTCGGCTCGCACGTGCACTGGGACCGCCGGCTCGACGCGCGGCTCGCCGCCGCGCTCATGGGCATCCAGGCCATCAAGGGCGTCGAGGTCGGCGACGGCTTCGGACTCGCCCGGGTGCCCGGCTCGCAGGCGCACGACGAGATCCTCGCGACCGACGACGGCATCAAGCGCGCCTCCGGCCGCTCCGGCGGTACCGAGGGCGGGCTGAGCACGGGCGAGCTGCTGCGCGTCCGGGCCGCGATGAAGCCCATCGCGACCGTGCCCCGCGCGCTCGCCACCATCGACGTGGTCACCGGCGAGGCCGCGAAGGCACACCACCAGCGCTCCGACGTGTGCGCCGTGCCGGCCGCCGGCATCGTCGCCGAGGCGATGGTCGCGCTGACCCTCGCCGACGCGGTCGCCGAGAAGTTCGGCGGCGACAGCGTCGCGGAGACCCGGCGCAACGTCAGCTCGTACCTCGACCACCTCACGATCCGTTGAGCGCGACGAGCGGACCGGTGGTCGTCCTGGTCGGCCCCATGGGGGTCGGCAAGTCCACCGTGGGCGAGCTGCTCGCCGAGCGGCTCGGTACGGGCTACCGCGACACCGACGCGGACATCGTCGCCGCCCAGGCCAAGCCGATCTCGGACATCTTCGTCGACGAGGGCGAGCCGCACTTCCGGGAGCTGGAGCGGGCGGCGGTACGCGACGCCGTCCTCGGGCACTCCGGCGTGCTGGCCCTCGGCGGCGGCGCGATCCTCGACGAGTCCACCCGCGAGCTGCTCGCCGGGCTGCCCGTCGTCTATCTGACGATGGAGGTCGGCGAGGCGATCAAGCGCGTCGGACTGAACACCGCCCGTCCGCTGCTCGCCGTCAACCCCCGCCAGCAGTGGAAGCTGCTGATGGAGGCCCGCCGCCATCACTACACCGAGGTGGCCCGCGTCGTCGTCACGACCGACGACCGCACGCCCGAAGAGGTCGCGGAAGCCGTCCTCGACGCGCTGGAGCTGAAGCACCTGCCGGGGTCCCCTTCCGCGGCGGCCGACGCCGCGGACCCCCGGACCCCCGACAAGGAGAACCCCGCATGACGGACCAGGCTGTCACCCGTATCCAGGTCGGCGGCACCGCCGGAACCGACCCGTACGAGGTGCTGGTCGGCAGGCAGCTGCTCGGAGAGTTGCCCGCGCTCGTCGGACCGAAGGCCCAGCGGGTCGCGATCCTGCACCCGGAAGCGCTCGCAGGAACGGGCGAAGCGCTCCGTGAGGACCTCGTGGAGCAGGGGTACGAGGTCGTCGCGATCCAGGTGCCCAACGCCGAGGAGGCCAAGACCGCCGAGGTCGCGGCGTACTGCTGGAAGGCGCTCGGCCAGACCGGCTTCACCCGCACCGATGTGATCATCGGCGTCGGCGGCGGAGCCACCACCGACCTGGCCGGCTTCGTCGCGGCGACCTGGCTGCGCGGGGTGCGCTGGATCGCCGTACCGACGACCGTGCTCGCCATGGTCGACGCGGCGGTCGGCGGCAAGACCGGCATCAACACCGCCGAGGGCAAGAACCTCGTCGGCGCCTTCCACCCGCCGGCCGGGGTCCTCTGCGACCTCGCCGCGCTGGACTCGCTGGGCGTCCACGACTACGTGAGCGGCCTGGCCGAGATCATCAAGGCGGGTTTCATCGCGGACCCGGCCATCCTCGATCTGATCGAGGCCGACCCGCAGGGCGCCCGCACGCCCGCCGGGCCGCACACCGCCGAGCTGATCGAGCGCTCGATCCGGGTCAAGGCGGAGGTCGTCTCGAACGACCTCAAGGAGTCCGGCCTGCGCGAGATCCTCAACTACGGCCACACCCTGGCGCACGCGATCGAGAAGAACGAGCGCTACAAGTGGCGGCACGGCGCGGCCGTCTCCATCGGCATGCTCTTCGCCGCCGAGCTGGGCCGGCTCGCCGGCCGGCTCGACGACACGACCGCCGACCGGCACCGCTCCGTACTGGAGTCCGTCGGGCTGCCGCTGACCTACCGGGGCGACCAGTGGGCCAAGCTGCTGGAGAACATGAAGGTCGACAAGAAGTCGCGCGGAGACCTGCTGCGCTTCATCGTGCTGGACGGGCTGGGCAAGCCGACCGTCCTGGAGGGCCCCGACCCGGCCGTGCTGCTCGCCGCGTACGGCGAGGTGTCGTCGTGACCCGGCCGGTTCTCGTCCTCAACGGCCCCAACCTCGGCCGGCTCGGCTCCCGTGAACCGGAGGTCTACGGGTCCACGTCCTACGCGGGCCTCGTGGACGCCTGCCGGACGCTCGGCGAGGAACTCGGCTTCGACGTCGACGTGCGCGAGACGAACGACGAGGGCGAGCTGATCCGCTGGCTGCACGAGGCCGCGGACGGTGCCGTCCCGGTCGTGCTCAACCCCGGCGCGTTCACCCACTACTCCTACGGCATGCGTGACGCGGCCGCCCAGCGCACGGCGCCGCTCATCGAGGTGCACCTCTCGAATCCTCACGCCCGCGAGGAATTCCGGCACACCTCGGTGGTCGCGGCCGTCGCCAGCGGTACGGTCGCGGGTTTCGGCATCGGCTCCTACCGGCTCGCCCTGCGGGCCCTCGCCGAAGAACTGACGGGCTGACAGGGCTCGGCCACGGCTCCGGCCGGCCGACCCCGCCGACCGCCCCCCGCCGGCGTTCACGGCCTGCCGTCCCCGGCGACCGTCTCCGGCCATCGTCTCCGGCCTTTGCCCCGGGGGCGGTTGGGGGCGGTACCGTGGCCCGGGCCCATGGGGCCGCCGACCAGCGTCAGCCGTACGAGACGAAAGTGGCACCGGATGCAGCACGCAGTGGGGGCTCCGCTGCCGCCTCCCCAAGGACCGGGGCAGGGGCCCGACGGACCCGGCGCATGGGCGCACCAGGCACCTCCCGCCGGCCCGCCGACCGGCCCAGGGAGCGCGCAGGGCCCGCCGCCCGGCACCGGCTACACGCCGCCGGGTCCGCCGCCCCAGCACCTGCCCGTCCCGGCTCCCGCGCCGCCGGCCGGGCCACCGCCCGCCGACGCCACCGGGCATGTCCGGCTGCCGCCGGGCGGCCCGGTGCCGATGCCCGTCCCGCCCCCCGCCGAGGGCGGCACCGGCGCGGCGACCCTCGCCGTGCTGCTGATCGGCCCGGCCGGCGCCGGCAAGACCACCGTGGCCCGGCACTGGGCGCGCAGCCGCCGCGTCCCCACCGCGCACATCAGCCTCGACGACGTCCGCGAATGGGTCTGCTCCGGCTTCGCCGACCCGCAGGCCGGGTGGAACGACCACTCCGAGGCGCAGTACCGGCTGGCCCGCCGCACCTGCGGCTTCGCCGCGCGCAACTTCCTCGCCAACGGCATCTCCTGCATCCTCGACGACGCCGTCTTCCCGGACCGGCCCGTCGTCGGGCTCGGCGGGTGGAAGCGCCACGTCGGGCCCGGCCTGCTGCCGGTCGTCCTGCTCCCCGGCCTGGAGGTCGTGCTGGAGCGCAACGCCGAGCGCAGCGGGAACCGCAGGCTCGCCGACGAGGAGGTGGCCGGGATCCACGGCCGCATGGCCGGCTGGTACGGCTCGGGCCTGCCGATCATCGACAACTCCGCGTACGACGTCGAGACCACCGCCCGGGTTCTCGACGACGTCCTCGCCCGCTCCATCGCCAGCCCGCCGAGCTGGTAGCCGTGGGCCGCCGGAGCCGGGCGCGCCCCCCGGTCGGACGCGCTGAACCGGCCGGGGAGGACCGCCACTCATACGCTCGGGTCATGTCAGAGGTGTATGCGGTCCGACGGGCACGACTGCGCGACCGGTGCTCCGCGGCGGGAAGCGCGGCGGCCCTGGTCTCCCGCCCCGCCAATGTCCGCTATCTCGCGGGCGGGGCGCCGCCGGGCGCCGTCCTGCTGCTCGGCCCCGACGAGGACGCGCTGCTCTGTCCCCGTGCCCCCGTGGACGGCGCGGCCGGCGGACGGCTCGACGAGCAGCTGCGGCTGACCGTCCTGCCCGCCCCGAACGGCGACCCGGCGGTCGCGGCCGCCGGAATCCTCGTGCCGTCGGCCGTCGAGTCGCTCGCCGTCGAGGAACACCACCTGACGGTCGCCAGGCACCGGGCCATCGGTTCGGTCGCCCCCCGGCTGCGCCTCGCCGACCTGGGCTGCGCCGTCGAGCAGCAGCGGATCGTCAAGGGCGAGGAGGAGATCGCCTGTCTGCGGATCGCGGCCGAGATCGCGGACCAGGCGCTGGGCGAACTGCTGGAATCGATCCTGGTCGGCCGGACCGAACGGCATCTCGCGCTGGAGCTGGAACGGCGGCTCGTCGATCACGGCGCCGACGGCCCCGCCTTCCCGACCAACGTCGCCACCGGACCCAACTCCGGGCGCTACGGACACCGTCCCTCGGACCGGCGGGTCGAGGAGGGCGATTTCCTCTCCGTCAGCCTCGGTGCCGAGTACCGCGGATACCGGTGTCTGATCGGCCGCACGTTCGTCATCGGGACGTCCCCCGCCGACTGGCAGATCGAGCTGTACGAGCTGGTCTTCGCCGCACAACGGGCAGGTCGGGAGGGACTTGTGCCGGGCGCGGGCTACCGCGACGTGGACCGCGCGGCCCGTCAGCCGCTGGAGAGCGCCGGGTACGCCGAGGGGCTCTCGCCCCGTACCGGACACGGTGTGGGGCTCGAAATCGACGAGGACCCGCAGCTGGCCCCCGCGGCCATGGGTAAACTGGACGCTTGCGTGCCGGTCACCGTCGGACCGGGGGTCCACCTCCCGGGCCGGGGCGGTGTCCGGATCGATGACACACTCGTCGTCCGCCCCGAGGCGGACGGCGGACCCGAGCTACTCACCATCACGACCAAGGAGCTGCTCGCGCTCTAGCGCGCACCCAGGGTCGTCCACCAGTTTTCAGTCCAGGAGATTCCGCAACCGTGGCTTCCACGAACGACCTCAAGAACGGCCTGGTGCTCAAGCTCGACGGGGGCCAGCTCTGGTCCGTCGTCGAGTTCCAGCACGTCAAGCCCGGCAAGGGCCCGGCCTTTGTGCGCACCAAGCTCAAGAACGTGCTCTCCGGCAAGGTCGTCGACAAGACCTTCAACGCCGGCGTGAAGGTCGAGACGGCCACCGTTGACCGCCGCGACATGCAGTTCTCGTACATGGACGGCGAGTACTACGTCTTCATGGACATGCAGACGTACGACCAGATGATGGTCGACCGCAAGGCCGTCGGCGACGCCGCCAACTACCTGATCGAGGGCTTCACGGCCAGCGTCGCCACCCACGAGGGCGAGGTCCTCTACGTGGAGCTGCCCGCCGCCGTCGAGCTGGTCATCCAGCACACGGACCCGGGCGTCCAGGGCGACCGCTCCACCGGCGGCTCCAAGCCGGCCACGCTGGAGACCGGTTACGAGATCGGCGTCCCGCTCTTCATCACCACCGGCGAGAAGATCAAGGTCGACACCCGTACGGGCGACTACCTCGGCCGGGTGAACAGCTAACCGTGGCTGCCCGGAACAAGGCCCGTAAGCGCGCCTTCCAGATTCTCTTCGAGGCCGACCAGCGCGGGGCGTCCGTGCAGACGGTCCTCGCGGACTGGATCCGGCACTCGCGGACCGACGACCGTCAGCCGCCGGTCGGTGAGTTCACCATGGAGCTGGTCGAGGGGTACGCGGAGTACGCGAGCCGCATCGACGACCTGATCTCCACCTACGCCGTGGGCTGGACGATCGACCGCATGCCGGTCGTCGACCGGAACATCGTGCGGCTCGGCGCGTACGAGCTGGTGTGGGCGGACGAGACCCCCGACGCGGTGGTGATCGACGAGGCCGTACAGCTCGCCAAGGAGTTCTCCACCGACGACTCCCCGTCCTTCGTGAACGGCCTGCTCGGCCGCTTCAAGGAACTCAAGCCGAGCCTGCGCCGCGAGGCGTGAGACCCGGCACCCGCGGACGCCTCGGCCCGGACGGAAGCGCACAGCGCGTTCCCGCCCGGGCCGAGGCGTCTGCGGCGCTCCTGAGGGCCCCGGGATCCCTCCTGGCCGCCCTTCGGCGTGGGCGGCCGCTACGCGCCCGCGTGGGTACGCCGAAGGGCGGCCCCACGCGCTGTGGGCCCGCCCTCCGGAGGTGACGTTTCTTCGCTGCTGTACGGAGACCGGCGGTCAGCCCTCGTCGTGCGCGACCGCGCGACGGGCGTCCGCGTCCAGGACGCCCCAGCTGATCAGCTGCTCGGTCAGGACCGACGGCGACTGGTCGTAGATCACGGCCAGCGTGCGCAGGTCGTCCTGGCGGATCGACAGCACCTTGCCGTTGTAGTCGCCGCGCTGGCTCTGGATGGTGGCCGCGTAGCGCTGCAGCGGGCCCGCCTTCTCCTGCGGCACGTGGGCCAGCCGCTCCAGGTCCAGGACGAGCTTCGGCGGCGGCTCGGCGGCACCGCCGGGCGTCGTACCGGGAAGCAGTTCCTGCACCGGAACCCCGTAGAAGTCCGCCAGCTCGGCGAGGCGCTGCACCGTGACGGCACGGTCGCCGCGCTCGTACGAACCGACCACCACGGCCTTCCAGCGGCCCTGGGACTTCTCCTCCACGCCATGCAGGGAGAGGCCCTGCTGCGTGCGGATCGCGCGGAGTTTGGCCCCGAGCTGCTTTGCGTATTCGCTGGACATATAGCTCCCCGGACGAAGTCTGGTAACTCACTGTGAGGTTACGCAGCGTTACTTGGATGCGTCAAGCCGAGGGGAGCCGACTGCCCTCCCCGCCGCCCTCCGACAGGGCCGCCACCAGGCAACGTGCCGGCCCCTGGTAGCGTGGGTGGCGTAATTTCGACGTCCTTTAAGGTCCGTCCCGTGAGGCGGAGAAGGAGGTCCGTTTCATATGGACACACACAGCTCGGCCCAGCTCCCGGCGGACGGCCCCGGCGCCGCACGCCCCGTCCTGGAGGCGCCGGACATCGCGCGGGTCCTGACCCGTATCGCCCACGAGATCGTCGAACGCGCCAAGGGCGCCGACGACGTGGTGCTGCTCGGCATCCCGACGCGCGGCGTCTACCTCGCCCGCCGACTGGCCGAAAAGCTCGCGGAGATCACCGGACGCTCCATCCCGGTCGGATCCCTCGACATCACGATGTACCGCGACGACTTGCGCCTGCGCCCCGCCCGCGCCCTGGCCCGCACCGACATCCCCGGTGACGGCATCGACGGCAGACTCGTCGTCCTCGTCGACGACGTGCTCTTCTCCGGCCGGACCATCCGTGCCGCCCTCGACGCCCTCGGAGACATCGGCCGCCCCCGCGCCGTCCAGCTCGCGGTCCTCGTCGACCGGGGCCACCGCGAACTGCCGATCCGCGCCGACTACGTCGGCAAGAACCTCCCGACCTCCCTGCGGGAGACGGTCAGGGTGCAGCTCGCGGAGGAGGACGGCCGCGACACCGTGCTGCTCGGCCTCCAGCAGCCCGCCGCGTCCGGCGAGCGTTAGCGGAGCCCGTACGCCGCCGATCCCGTACGGAAGCGCCCGCGTGGCGCCCGCACGCCCGCACACCTCCACACACCGGAGCTCACTCCCGATGCTGCGCCTCCCAGGGGCAAGCCCCCGTACCCCCGGCCACCTCATCTCCGCCGCCGATCTGACCCGCGACGACGCCGTCCTGATCCTCGACACCGCCGAAGAGATGGCCCGCGTCGCCGACCGGCCCATCAAGAAGCTGCCGACGCTGCGCGGCCGTACCGTCGTCAACCTCTTCTTCGAGGACTCGACCCGCACCCGGATCTCCTTCGAGGCCGCCGCCAAGCGCCTGTCGGCCGATGTCATCAACTTCTCCGCCAAGGGGTCGTCGGTCTCCAAGGGCGAGTCCCTCAAGGACACCGCGCTGACCCTGGAGGCGATGGGCGCGGACGCCGTCGTCATCCGGCACGGCGCCTCCGGCGCCCCCTACCGGCTCGCCACCTCCGGCTGGATCGACGGCGCCGTCGTCAACGCCGGCGACGGCACCCACGAACACCCCACCCAGGCCCTGCTCGACGCCTTCACCCTGCGCCGCCGCCTGGTCGGCGCCGACGCGGGCCTCGGCCGCGACCTCGACGGCCGGCGCGTCACCGTCGTCGGCGACATCCTGCACAGCCGGGTCGCCCGCTCCAACGTCCTGCTGCTGCACACGCTCGGCGCCCAGGTCACCCTGGTCGCCCCGCCCACCCTCGTCCCGATCGGCGTCGAACACTGGCCCTGTGAGGTGAGCTACGACCTGGACCGGGTGCTGCCCACCTCCGACGCCGTGATGATGCTGCGGGTGCAGCGCGAGCGGATGAACGCGGCCTTCTTCCCCACCGAGCGCGAGTACTCCCGCCGTTACGGCCTGAACGGCGACCGGATGGCCCGGATGCCCGAGCACTCCGTCGTGATGCACCCCGGCCCGATGAACCGCGGTATGGAGATCACCGCCGAGGTCGCCGACTCCGACCGCTGCACGGCCGTCGAGCAGGTCGCCAACGGCGTCTCGATCCGGATGGCCGTGCTCTATCTGCTGCTGGGCGGCAACGAGCCCGCCGTCACCCAATCCCGTAACGAGGAGAACAAGTAACCATGAGCAAGATCCTTATTCGGGGTGCGAAGGTGCTCGGCGGCGAGGCGCTGGACGTCCTGATCGACGGCGAGACCATCGCCCGCGTCGGGACCGGGATCGAGGCCGGTGACGCCACCGTCGTCGAGGCCCGGGGACAGATCCTGCTGCCCGGCCTGGTCGACCTGCACACCCACCTGCGTGAGCCGGGCCGCGAGGACTCCGAGACCGTCCTCACCGGCACCAAGGCCGCCGCCGTCGGCGGCTTCACCGCCGTCCACGCCATGGCGAACACCTTCCCGGTGGCGGACACCGCCGGTGTGGTCGAGCAGGTCTGGCGGCTCGGCCGGGAGTCCGGCTACTGCGACGTGCAGCCCGTCGGCGCCGTCACCGTCGGCCTGGAGGGCAAGCACCTCGCCGAGCTGGGCGCCATGCACGACTCCGCCGCCAAGGTCCGGGTCTTCTCCGACGACGGCAAGTGCGTCGACGACGCCGTGATCATGCGCCGGGCGCTGGAGTACGTGAAGGCGTTCGACGGCGTCGTCGCCCAGCACGCCCAGGAGCCCCGGCTCACCGAAGGCGCCCAGATGAACGAGGGCGTCGTCTCCGCCGAGCTCGGCCTCGGCGGCTGGCCCGCCGTCGCCGAGGAGTCGATCATCGCCCGGGATGTCCTCCTCGCCGCCCACGTCGGATCCCGCGTCCACATCTGCCACCTCTCCACCGCCGGCTCCGTCGACCTGATCCGCTGGGCGAAGTCCAAGGGCTGGAACGTGACCGCCGAGGTCACCCCGCACCACCTGCTGCTCACCGACGAACTCGTACGGTCGTACAACCCCGTCTACAAGGTGAACCCCCCGCTGCGCACCGAGGCCGACGTGCTGGCCCTGCGCGAGGCCCTGGCCGACGGCACGATCGACTGCGTCGCCACCGACCACGCCCCGCACCCGCACGAGGACAAGGACTGCGAGTGGGCCGCGGCCGCCATGGGCATGGTGGGCCTGGAGACGGCGCTCTCCGTCGTCCAGCAGACGATGGTCGACACCGGCCTGCTGGACTGGGCGGGCGTCGCCGACCGGATGTCCTTCCGTCCGGCCCGCATCGGCCGCCTCGAAGGACACGGCCGCCCGGTCGCGGAGGGCGAGCCCGCCAACCTCACGCTGGTCGATCCCGCTTACCGTGGTGTCGTGGACCCCACGGGCTTCGCCTCTCGCAGCCGCAACACCCCGTACGAGGGGCGTGAGCTGCCGGGACGCGTCACCCACACCTTCCTGCGGGGCCGCCCCACGGTCGTCGACGGGAATCTGGCGTGACATCTGTGAACCTGCTCCACCCCCTTGCCGCCGCCCAACCGCACCACCTGGCCGCGGCCGAGCGGAAATCGGCGGAGGTGACCGACTGGGCCGCCCGCCTCGGCTGGGTGGTCGGACTGCTGCTCTTCGTCGTGCTCGTGTACTGGCTGATGCGCCAGGGCTGGAAATGGCGCGGCGGTCTCCAGTCGGACCTGCCCGAGCCGCCCACCACGCCGGAGACGACCGGTGAGGCGCGGCTGCGGATGACCGGCCGCTACCACGGCTCCACGACCGCCGGGCAGTGGCTCGACCGCATCGTGGCCCATGGCCTGGGCGCCCGCAGCCGGGCCGAGCTGACCCTGACCGACGCGGGCCTGGAGGTGGTACGCCCCGGAGCCGGCGACTTCTTCATCCCGGCCGGGCGGCTGCGCGAGGCCCGGCTGGACAAGGGCATCGCCGGCAAGGTCCTCGCCGAGGGCGGTCTGCTCATCGTCACCTGGCAGCTGGGCGACACGCTCCTCGACTCCGGCTTCCGCTCCGACCACTCCGCCGAGCACGTCGCCTGGGTCGAAGCCATCAATCTCATGAACGAATCCATCCCTACGGAAGGCCCCGCACGATGACGACCTCCACCCGGGGAAGCGCCCACCAGGCGTCTCCCGCCGTACTCGTCCTGGAGGACGGCCGCACCTTCCGCGGCCGCGCCTACGGGGCCGTGGGGGAGACCTTCGGCGAGGCCGTCTTCTCCACCGGCATGACCGGCTACCAGGAAACCCTCACCGACCCCTCGTACCACCGCCAGGTCGTCGTGATGACCGCCCCGCACGTCGGCAACACCGGCGTCAACGACGAGGACGCCGAGTCGCGGCGCATCTGGGTCGCCGGCTACGTCGTCCGCGACCCCGCCCGTACACCGTCCAACTGGCGCTCCCGCCGCTCGCTCGACGACGAGCTGACCGCCCAGGGCGTCGTCGGCATCAGCGGCATCGACACCCGCGCGCTCACCCGCCACCTGCGGGAGCGCGGCGCGATGCGCGTCGGCATCTTCTCCGGCGACGCGCTGGTCAACGCCTCCGGCGGTCCCGGCAGCCAGGTCGACGAGGCCACGCTGCTCGCCCGCGTCCAGCAGGCCCCCGAGATGAGCGGCGCCGACCTCTCCGCCGAGGTCGCCACCGCCGAGACGTACGTCGTCCCCGCGATCGGCGTGAAGCGCTTCACCGTCGCCGCCCTCGACCTGGGCATCAAGGGCATGACCCCGCACCGGATGGCCGAGCGCGGCATCGAGGTGCACGTCCTGCCCGCCACCGCCACCCTTGACGAGGTGTACGCGACCCGCCCCGACGGCGTCTTCCTCTCCAACGGCCCCGGCGACCCGGCCACCGCGGACCTCACCGTCGTCCGGGGCGTGCTGGAGCGCGGCACCCCGCTCTTCGGCATCTGCTTCGGCAACCAGCTGCTCGGCCGCGCGCTCGGCTTCGGCACGTACAAGCTCAAGTACGGCCACCGGGGCATCAACCAGCCCGTGCAGGACCGGACCACCGGCAAGGTCGAGGTCACCGCGCACAACCACGGCTTCGCCGTCGACGCGCCGCTCGACCAGGTCTCCGACACCCCCTTCGGCCGCGCCGAGGTCTCCCACGTCTGCCTCAACGACAACGTGGTCGAGGGCTTGCGGCTGCTCGACCGGCCGGCCTTCAGCGTCCAGTACCACCCCGAGGCGGCCGCGGGCCCGCACGACGCCGCGTACCTCTTCGACCGCTTCGTATCCCTGATGGAGGACCAGCGTGCCTAAGCGCACCGATATCCAGTCCGTCCTGGTCATCGGTTCAGGACCGATCGTCATCGGCCAGGCCGCTGAATTCGACTACTCCGGCACCCAGGCCTGCCGCGTCCTCAAGTCCGAGGGCCTGCGCGTCATCCTGGTCAACTCCAACCCCGCCACGATCATGACGGACCCGGAGATCGCCGACGCCACGTACGTCGAGCCGATCACCCCCGAGTTCGTCGAGAAGATCATCGCCAAGGAGCGCCCCGACGCGCTGCTGCCCACCCTCGGCGGCCAGACCGCGCTCAACACCGCGATCTCGCTCCACGAGGCTGGCACCCTCACCAAGTACGGCGTCGAGCTGATCGGCGCCAACGTCGAGGCGATCAACAAGGGCGAGGACCGCAACCTCTTCAAGAAGGTCGTCGAGGCCGTCCACGACAGGATCGGCCACGGCGAGTCCGCGCGCTCGGTCATCTGCCACACCATGGACGACGTCCTCGGCGGCGTCGAGACGCTCGGCGGCTACCCCGTCGTCGTCCGCCCCTCCTTCACCATGGGCGGCGCCGGCTCCGGCTTCGCGCACAACGAGGAGGACCTGCGCCGGATCGCCGGACAGGGCCTGATGCTCTCCCCGACCACCGAGGTGCTCCTGGAGGAGTCCATCCTCGGCTGGAAGGAGTACGAGCTGGAGCTGATGCGCGACAAGCACGACAACGTCGTGGTCGTCTGCTCCATCGAGAACTTCGACCCGATGGGCGTCCACACCGGTGACTCGATCACCGTCGCGCCCGCGATGACGCTCACCGACCGCGAGTACCAGATCCTGCGCGACATCGGCATCGCCGTGATCCGCGAGGTCGGCGTCGACACCGGCGGCTGCAACATCCAGTTCGCGGTCAACCCCGAGGACGGCCGGGTCATCGTCATCGAGATGAACCCGCGCGTCTCCCGCTCCTCCGCGCTCGCCTCCAAGGCCACCGGCTTCCCGATCGCCAAGATCGCGGCCCGCCTCGCCGTCGGCTACACGCTGGACGAGATCCCCAACGACATCACCGAGAAGACCCCGGCGTCCTTCGAGCCCACGCTCGACTACGTCGTCGTCAAGGTGCCGCGCTTCGCCTTCGAGAAGTTCCCGGCCGCCGACGCCACCCTCACCACCACCATGAAGTCGGTGGGCGAGGCCATGGCCATGGGCCGCAACTTCACCGAGGCGCTCCAGAAGGCCCTGCGCTCGCTGGAGAAGAAGGGCAGCCAGTTCGACTTCACCGGCGAGCCGGGCGGCGCCGCCGAGAAGGACGCGCTGCTGGAGACCGCCAAGGTCCCCACCGACGGCCGCATCAACACCGTCATGCGCGCCATCCGGGCCGGCGCCACCCAGGAGGAGGTCTTCGACGCGACGAAGATCGACCCGTGGTTCGTCGACCAGCTGTTCCTGATCAAGGAGTACGCGGACGAGCTGGCCACCGCCGCCGAGCTCTCCCCGGAACTGCTCGCCGAGGCCAAGCGGCACGGCTTCTCCGACGCCCAGATCGGCGGCATCCGGGGCCTGCGCGAAGACGTCGTCCGCGAGGTCCGGCACGCGCTCGGCATCCGCCCGGTCTACAAGACCGTCGACACCTGCGCCGCCGAGTTCGCCGCGAAGACCCCGTACTTCTACTCCTCGTACGACGAGGAGAGCGAGGTCGCGCCGCGCGAGAAGGCCGCCGTGATCATCCTCGGCTCCGGTCCCAACCGCATCGGCCAGGGCATCGAGTTCGACTACTCCTGCGTCCACGCCTCCTTCGCGCTCAGCGAAGCGGGCTACGAGACCGTGATGGTCAACTGCAACCCGGAGACCGTCTCCACCGACTACGACACCTCCGACCGGCTCTACTTCGAGCCGCTCACCCTGGAGGACGTCCTGGAGATCGTGCACGCCGAATCCCTGGCGGGACCGATCGCCGGCGTCATCGTGCAGCTCGGCGGCCAGACCCCGCTCGGCCTCGCCCAGGCCCTCAAGGACAACGGCGTACCCGTCGTCGGCACGCCCCCCGAGGCGATCCACGCCGCCGAGGACCGCGGCGCCTTCGGCCGGGTTCTCGCCGAGGCCGGACTGCCCGCGCCCAAGCACGGCACCGCCACCACCTTCGCCGAGGCCAAGGCGATCGCCGACGAGATCGGCTACCCCGTCCTCGTCCGGCCCAGCTACGTCCTCGGCGGACGCGGCATGGAGATCGTCTACGACGAGACCCGCCTCTCCTCGTACATCGCCGAGTCCACCGAGATCAGCCCCACCCGCCCGGTCCTCGTCGACCGCTTCCTCGACGACGCCATCGAGATCGACGTCGACGCGCTCTACGACGGCACCGAGCTCTACCTCGGCGGCGTCATGGAGCACATCGAGGAGGCCGGTATCCACTCCGGCGACTCGGCGTGCGCCCTGCCCCCCATCACCCTGGGCGGCTACGACATCAAGCGGCTGCGCGCCTCGACCGAGGCGATCGCCAAGGGCGTCGGGGTCCGCGGACTGATCAACATCCAGTTCGCGATGGCCGGCGACATCCTGTACGTCCTGGAGGCCAACCCGCGCGCCTCCCGTACGGTCCCCTTCACCTCCAAGGCGACCGCCGTACCGCTGGCCAAGGCCGCGGCCCGTATCTCGCTCGGTGCCACCGTCGCCGAGCTGCGCGCCGAGGGCCTGCTGCCGGCCCACGGCGACGGCGGCACGCTGCCGCTCGACGCGCCGATCTCCGTCAAGGAGGCCGTGATGCCGTGGTCGCGCTTCCGCGACATCCACGGCCGCGGGGTGGACACCGTCCTCGGCCCCGAGATGCGCTCCACCGGCGAGGTCATGGGCATCGACTCGGCCTTCGGCACGGCGTACGCCAAGTCGCAGGCCGGGGCGTACGGCCCGCTGCCCGTCAAGGGCCGCGCCTTCATCTCCGTCGCCAACCGCGACAAGCGCTCGATGATCTTCCCGGCGCGTGAACTGGTCGCCCACGGCTTCGAACTGCTCGCCACGTCCGGCACCGCCGAGGTCCTCAAGCGCAACGGGATCAACGCGGCCGTCGTACGCAAGCAGAGCGAGGGCGAGGGCCCGAACGGCGAGAAGACCATCGTCCAGCTGATCCACGACGGCGAGGTCGACCTCATCGTCAACACCCCGTACGGCACCGGCGGCCGGCTCGACGGCTACGAGATCCGTACGGCGGCCGTGGCGCGCGCCGTGCCCTGCCTCACCACGGTCCAGGCGCTCGCCGCCGCCGTCCAGGGCATCGACGCGCTCAAACACGGTGAGGTCGGCGTCCGTTCCCTCCAGGAACACGCGGACCATCTGATCGCGGCACGCGAGAGCGGCGAGTAGACCGGTCGAGGGGGACACCAGAAGGTGTCCCCCTCTTCATGGGGCCCTCCTCTTCATGGGGCCCTCACGGGTCCGCCCGCCGCCCGCCCGCCTCACCCGGTCTTCCTGAGGACACACCACACCATGTACAGAATCTTCTTCCGGCTGGTCTTCCGGTGGATGGACCCCGAACGCGCCCACCACCTGGCCTTCGGCTGGATCCGGCTCGCCGCCCGCGTCCCCGTGCTCCGTACCCTCGTCGCCGCCCTGCTCGCCCCCCGCTTCGAGCAGCTGCGCACCGAGGCGTTCGGCCTGCGGATGCACGGCCCCTTCGGCCTCGCCGCCGGTTTCGACAAGAACGCCGTCGCCATCGACGGCATGACGATGCTCGGCTTCGACCACATCGAGATCGGCACCGTCACCGGCCGGCCGCAGCCGGGCAACCCGAGGAAGCGGCTCTTCCGCCTCGTCGCGGACCGTGCGCTGATCAACCGCATGGGCTTCAACAACGACGGCTCGGCCGCCGTCGCCGCCCGCCTGAGCGCCCGCGAGGCGGTCTTCAGGACCACCGTCGGCGTCAACATCGGCAAGACCAAGGCCGTCCCCGAGACCGAGGCGATCGGCGACTACGTCCTCTCGACGGAGCGGCTGGCCGGCCACGCCGACTACCTCGTCGTCAACGTCAGCTCACCCAACACCCCCGGACTGCGCAGCCTCCAGGCCGTCGACCAGCTGCGGCCGCTGCTCACCGCCGTACGCGAGGCGGCCGACCGGACCGTCACGGACCGCCGCGTCCCGCTCCTCGTCAAGATCGCCCCCGATCTCGCCGACGAGGACATCGACGCCGTCGCCGACCTCGCCGTCGAGCTGGGACTGGACGGCGTCATCGCCACCAACACCACCATCGCGCGCGACGGCCTCGGCCTGGTGTCCGACCCGGCCCTGGTCGCGGAGACCGGCGGACTGTCCGGCGCACCCCTCAAGGAGCGCTCCCTGGCGGTCCTGCGCCGGCTGTACGCACGCGTGGGCGACAGGATCACCCTCATCGGCGTCGGGGGCGTGACGGACGCCGAGGACGCCTGGCAGCGCATCCTCGCGGGCGCCACGCTGGTCCAGGGGTACAGCGCCTTCATCTACGAGGGCCCGTTCTGGAGCCGCGCCGTCCACCGGGGGCTCGCCCGCCGGCTGGCCGCGAGTCCGTACGCCACGCTCGCCGAGGCCGTCGGCGCCGACACCCGGAAGGTGACCGCATGAACACCGCTCCCTCCGCCACCACGCCGACCGAGCCCTTCGGCGCCCGGCTGCGCCACGCCATGGACACCCGCGGGCCGCTCTGCGTCGGCATCGACCCGCACGCCTCGCTGCTGGCGGCCTGGGGCCTCGACGACGACATCGCGGGCCTGGAGCGCTTCACCCGTACGACCGTGGAGGCCCTGGCCGACCGGGTCGCCGTCCTCAAGCCGCAGTCGGCGTTCTTCGAGCGCTTCGGGTCGCGCGGCATCGCCGTCCTGGAGAAGGCCGTCGAAGAGGCCCGGGCGGCCGGGGCGCTCGTCCTGATGGACGCCAAGCGCGGCGACATCGGCTCGACCATGGGCGCCTACGCGGCGACCTACCTGGACAAGGACTCCCCGCTCTTCTCGGACGCGGTCACGGTCTCCCCGTACCTCGGCTTCGGTTCGCTGCGGCCCGCGCTCGACGCGGCCGCCGTCTCCGGCGCCGGCGTCTTCGTCCTGGCGCTGACCTCCAACCCGGAGGGCGCGGAGGTGCAGCGCGCCACCGCCGCCGACGGACGCTCGCTGGCGCAGCTGATGCTCGATCACCTGGCGGCCGAGAACGCCGGGGTGACCCCCCTCGGCTCGGTCGGCGCGGTGGTCGGCGCCACCCTGGGCGACGCCGGTGTGAATCTCGCGATCAACGGGCCGCTGCTCGCACCCGGCATCGGCGCGCAGGGAGCGACCCCGGCGGACCTGCCGGGTGTGTTCGGCGCGGCGGTCGGCAACGTGGTCCCGAGCGTCAGCCGGGGCGTCCTGCGGCACGGTCCTGACACCGGCGCGCTGCGGGAGGCCGCGGAGCGCTTCGCCGACGAGGTGCGGACGGCCGTCGGGGCGGCTTAGGCGTTCCGTCCCGGCAGGTTGTGGACGCTGACGGGGGCGCGCGGAGGGACGCGGGGAGGCTTTCGGTGGTGCGCGAGGAGGCCGCCGACAGCGATCCGGACAGAAAAGCAGGGCATTATGCCCGGAATGCCGGTCTCGATCGATGCTGACCAGGACTTTTCGTTCGTTCTCGCTGACTCGGGCGGCCATGGCCGCTAGTCTCCGTCGAGAGCCAACGCGCAGTGTGTTGCCCGTTGCTCACCTGGTGTGGGGCGCTCGCGTCCCGTGCCGGTCCGTATCCGACAGTTCGACATCCGAGGTGACGTAGGCGTGGCTCTTCCGCCCCTTACCCCTGAACAGCGCGCAGCCGCGCTCGAAAAGGCCGCCGCGGCTCGCCGGGAGCGGGCCGAGGTCAAGAATCGACTCAAGCACTCCGGCGCCTCTCTCCATGACGTGATCAAGCAGGGCCGGGAGAACGACGTCATCGGAAAGATGAAGGTCTCCGCCCTGCTCGAATCCCTGCCCGGTGTGGGCAAGGTGCGCGCGAAGCAGATCATGGAGCGGCTCGGGATCTCCGAGAGTCGCCGCGTACGCGGTCTCGGCTCCAACCAGATCGCCTCCCTGGAGCGCGAGTTCGGCGGCAGTGGCGCCTGACGTTCCCGGGCACCCCCAGGAACCTGGATAATCGCTGCATGGCAGCAGAGGTACGACCGCGGCTGACCGTGCTCTCCGGCCCCTCCGGGGTCGGTAAGAGCACGGTCGTCGCGCATATGCGCAAGGTCCACCCCGAGGTATGGCTCTCGGTGTCGGCCACCACAAGAAAGCCCCGCCCCGGCGAGCGCCACGGCGTCCAGTACTTCTTCGTCACCGACGAGGAATTCGACAAACTGGTCGCCAACGGTGAGCTCCTGGAATGGGCGGAGTTCGCGGGCAACCGCTACGGCACTCCGCGCCGCGCGGTCCTCGACCGGCTGGAGACGGGTGAGCCCGTCCTCCTGGAGATCGATCTCCAGGGTGCCCGGCAGGTCAAGGAATCCCTGTCCGACGCGCGACTGGTATTCCTCGCACCGCCGAGCTGGGACGAGCTGGTGCGCCGGCTCACCGGCCGGGGCACCGAATCCGCCGAGGTGATCGAGCGCCGGCTGGAGGCCGCCACCGTGGAACTGGCCGCCGAATCGGAGTTCGATACGACCCTGGTCAACACCTCGGTCGAGGACGTCGCGCGCGAGCTGCTAGCCTTGATGGCAGTTGCTTGATCGTTTTTGTGTGCTTTACCAGAATTTCCCGGTTGTTCCCAGAAGTATCTTCGGAAGGCTAGTGTCCTGAGTCGTTAATTCGTGTGCAGTATGCGGCGAGGGTGTCGAGGATGTCGTCGGCAGTCTTCGTCCAGACGAACGGCTTGGGGTTCT